>JAQWQN010000250.1 GCA_029244465.1 Pseudomonadales bacterium | reverse complement strand
AGCAGCTCCCAACTCGATTCGTTAGCGGTCTTTACCACTCGGGAGACAGCACGCAAACTCTTTCGTGGTGCACAGGCTGTGAAAACCCACGTACGCCTAGACGATCTATTTGTAGCTGGACCCGCGTTGGAATTGTTGCGATCTACCTATGGCGAAGAGGTAAGAATTGACACCTGGATGGACAGCTACGGCAATCTTTATCAGGCGATCGCAGTGCAGAAGCTAACAATGCTCATTTTACTGTCATTTCTTGTGGCAGTTGCTGCGTTTAACTTGGTTTCCGGTCTCATCATGATCGTAGAGAGACGACGAGAGGACGTCGCAATTATGAGTACATTTGGTATGCAATCTGGGAACATAATGCACTTGTTCCTAATTCTAGGTGGCGCGCTTGCTGCGGGAGGGGTTTGTCTTGGCCTTCTGCTTGGCGTCAGCCTGGCGTGGCTCATACCCACCGTGTTCACTGCCTTATCGAACGAATTAGGGATTGAACTGATGTCTCAGTACTTCATCGCATACCTGCCAGTAGATGTCAGAGCACTCGATTTATTGACGATCGCAGGGACTTCGATGTTGCTTGCGATGATGGCCATCGTTGTGCCTGCTCGGAGGGCAACTAAATTTCAACCGAGCCAGATATTGGCTCATGAATAGTAGAAGTAGATGAGTACCGAATCTATTGTCGTGTTGCGCGCCGAAAATCTGTACAAGAATTACATCCAAGGGGATGTGGAAATTCCGGTTTTGGGCGGACTGAACTTTGCGCTCGCTCGAGCAGAACAGGTTGCTGTCGTTGGTAGATCAGGGTCCGGGAAAAGTACATTGATGCATGTTCTTGCGGGACTGGATACCCCGGCGAGTGGCAACGTTTGGGTCGATGGAATTGATCTCGCGAGTGCTGATAATGATACGCGCGCGCACGTTAGAAGCGAATCGATGGGATTTGTCTATCAGAACCATCATCTTCTCCCAGAGTTTTCAGCGCTCGAAAACGTTGCGATGCCGTTGCGAATTGAAGGCATCGATCGTGCCTCGGCACAGGAGAAGGCGACACACCTTTTGTCTGAAGTTGGACTGGCGAAACGGCTGAGTCACTGGCCTGGCCAACTATCCGGTGGTGAGCGCCAGCGCGTCGCGGTGGCGCGCGCGTTAGCCGGTGATCCCAAGATCATCCTAGCTGATGAACCAACGGGGAACCTTGATGCTGAAACTGCTGCGCAGGTTATTGAGCTAATGCATGTCATGAGTGCAGAGCACGGTTGCGCCTTCCTCGTCGTGACTCACGACGCTAACGCGTTGCCTAGCTTTGATCGGGTTGTGCGCCTTGCTGATGGCGTCCTGAAATAAGATCGATGCTCGCATTACATCTCGCTAACAGACTCCTGTTTCATTCATCGAATGCGTTCGCGCGTTTTGTAACTTGGGTTTCGTTCATTGGTCTCATGCTTGGCGTCACGATCCTCACCGTTGTCGTCAGTGTCATGAACGGGTTTGATCACGAATTAAGGACGCGATTACTAAGCACCATTCCGCATGTCACGATAGACGCCGATAATTTGAACGCGCAGCTTGCTGAGCAGGTGCCCAAAGGCGGCAGCGTATCTCGTTATTTTCAAGGTCTCGGCGCCCTAAATTTGCGAGGTAGGGTGTATCCAATGACTCTGTATGGCATTGACCCGGATGCCGAGAACCAGCAATCGTTAATCGATGGGCTGTCACCTGAGGTCATCCTTCGCCTGAAAAGAAACCCCAATGGGATAGTGATGGGGGCGCCACTCGTGCGAATGCTCCGCGTCGAGCAGGGCGATGCCGTTCGCTTGATGACGGTCGATGTCTCAACTACCGCGGTGCAACCGCGTATTCTGAATTTTGCTCTTGAAGGTGAGTTTTCCTTTGGCGCAGAAACGGACTATTCGCTCGTTGTCATTAATCTCAACAAGTTCGCCAGCGAACAATGGCGGGCGATGGGTGATCTTGGCCTGCAAATCCAATTACCAGACCCGATGCTTGCAGGGCAACTAGTTGAGAGACTCCAGGCTAGCTCTGACGGCATTGCGATCGCATCGTGGGAAACTCGCTATGGTGAGCTTTTTCAAGCCGTTCAGTTGGAAAAGTCGATGATGTTTGTCTTGCTTCTCCTAGTTGTTGCGATCGCCGCGTTCAATATCATCGCGGGCCAGTCGATGTTGGTTGAAGATAAGCGTCAGAATATCGCGATTTTAAGAACGATGGGTGCTAAGCCTCGCTTGATTCGCCAACTTTTCTTTTTTCAAGGTGCCATCGTGAGTTTGTCAGGGACGACACTCGGTCTTGTGTTAGGACTTTGCTCTAGTATTTTCATCAACGATATTATGGCGGGCATCGAATTTGTTAGTGGTATGCATTTGTTGGACGGGTCTTTCTTTGTGGAAATTCCAGTGCGTGTGCAATTAGTGGATTTGCTAGTTATTTCCGCACTGACTTTATCAATTTGTCTAGCTGCCGCACTATTACCCGCGCAACGCGCGGCCCGTTTAGATCCGGTTGCAGGTCTTCACTGAGGCCGCTGCGGCTCTCTTCGTTTACGCCATCTGCTGATGATTTGAAACCGCCACAGAATGCGCGTCGTCATAAAAGCTGTCACGCCTGCTACTCCGCCACAGACCACGGAACCGAAGAGCAGTGGCCATCCAATAAGTCCGAAATTGTTCCAAATCCACGGAAAGCTGAGGTCGATACCCTCTGTTTCCAACTCCATGTGTAATAACCACGCGCCAAGGCGATAGGTGAAGTAAAACATCGGTGCAATTGTCAGAGGATTGGAAATCCACACCAACGCCACCGATATTGGTAAGTTGCAGCGTGTGGCGATTGCCAATACAGCGGCAATAATCATTTGGCTGGGCAGTGGGAGAAACGCGGTAAAAAGGCCTATGAAGAACGCGCCGGAGACCGAGCGACGATTCATGTGCCATATTTCTTCGATATGTAGGAGATGCGCTATGGGCTTCAACAGTCGATTCTGTAGTAACTTCTGGCGGGTTGGTAGGTACTTGAGCAAGGGGCTTTTTGGCATAAACCCATTGTAGCTTGGCATTGGTGACAAGCCATTGAAATTAACGCGTTTGTTAAACAAGGCCTCTATTCGCAGACTGGCTTGGTTAGCCCTTATAGCGATCTGCTTGGGACGAGTTGGGCTTTGGTTTGCCGTTGCAGCAGGGCCGCTGCCAGCCTGCGCCATTGGCGGTAGCGTTGAACTTTTAATACGGGTTCAAGATGCCAAGCAACATGACAGCCATCAGTCTATGACGGCGGTAGTGAGTGACAGCGAGTGTTTAACCTTGGTAGGTCAGAACCTTCGGCTCACCTCCTATCAGACCGAGCATATTTTTACGCGAGATCAGAAGCTGGCCATTTTAGCCAGATTACGGCAAACCTGGGGCAGCAAAAATCCAGGTAGTGTTAGTCACAGGCTTCGACTTCTTGGGCGCAATGTCAGAGCAACTGGCTACATTAAGACGTTTGACGTTCAGTCGGTAGGGCGAACAAAAAACGATCTCGAGTCGACAGATTTTCTCCATGGTGGCGTCTTGCGTGCACTGGCGACGGGTGACCAAAACTATGTGACTGACGCTGAGTGGCAGCTTTTTCGTGGTACCGGTACGGTTCACCTCATGGTGGTCTCCGGCTTGCATATTGGTGTCTTGGCGGGCTTAGTGATGTTGCTATTGAACTTGGTCGTGCGCCTGGTGCCGAGACTGAGTAGGCATCCGCACATACGCCATCTAATTGTGGCCAGCGCCTGCCTATCGGTGTTTTGTTACTGCGCGGTGGTCGGTATGCAAGCGCCGGTTTTACGAGCGACGACGATGTTTACGATCGGGTTGTTTGCATTTGCAAGTATGAGATCGGTCCCGGTGCCATGTGTGCTCGGCAGCGCCTGGTGTGCAGTACTCGTCTCGCTGCCCTACGCTTTTTTACAGGCCGGTTTTTGGCTTTCCTTTTTAGCCGTTGGTGTCTTGTTGTTTGCCTTTGCGCACCGCCTCAGGCGCGCAACTTGGGTCAATGGGCTGTGCTTGTTGCAAGCTGCGATTTTCGTTGGCGTAAGTCCGACGACTGCATTTTTTGTGTCTGAGATGCCCTTAGTCGGCCCGTTAGCAAACATCGTCGTTGTCCCTCTTATGTCCGCTGTGGTCATACCCACGGCTATGATTGGACATTTCTGTGTTCTCTTCAACAGCGCTGTTGGTGGTTTGTTCTTGTTGATCGCAGACTATGTCTTGCATTTAGTCATTACCTTTTTAGAAATGTTGGTGGTCGCGAAGCCGGTCACGTTAGCTGGAATCAGTTGGTCTGGATTGATTCTCAGCGGCGTTCTTGCTGTATTTTGCCTCTTACCGATTTCACTTCGATATCGTCTTCTTGCGATTAGTGGTTGGTCACTGGTCGTGGGCAAACTTCCGCCGATGCCTGAATGGTC
>JAQWQN010000247.1 GCA_029244465.1 Pseudomonadales bacterium | reverse complement strand
ATAGCCTTCATATTTGGTTTCGATCTCTACCTGGTTCAAGTGCGCGACCAGTTCTTCTCCAACATATTCAGAGTAGACCTCTCTGACTTTCTGCGCAGACAGTTCGGGGCGTCTGAGCAACTCCAAAAGGGTTGTTTCTTTGGAAAGTGAGACCCCGATTTCGTCCATCGTTACATCACCCGGCTGTTTACGAATGCCTGAAAGCGAAGATCTCAGCTCTTCTCGCTGGGCGGAACGGCGTTCAAACACCTTAAACTGTTCGCTTCCAACGACACCAAGTTCATGGCCAAGTTTAGTTAAGCGTTGGTCGGCGTTGTCCTGCCGCAGCCGCAAACGAAACTCCGCACGACTCGTAAACATCCGGTAAGGCTCACTCGTCCCTAATTGGATCAGATCATCTACCAAAACCCCGATGTAGGCTTCGTCCCGCCGCGGCTCCCAAGGGGGTTGTCCGTTAACCGCTCGAGCCGCATTCAATCCAGCCAATAATCCCTGCGCGCCGGCTTCTTCATATCCGGTGGTCCCGTTGATTTGACCGGCAAAGTAGAGGCCTTCGACAACCTTGGTCTCTAAGCTATAACTTAAATCTCGCGGATCAAAGTAGTCGTATTCAATCGCGTAGCCTGGTCTTGATATGTGTGCCTGCTCAAACCCCTCTATAGACCGCACGAACTGCAACTGCACATCGAACGGTAGGCTCGTAGAAATCCCATTCGGGTACAGCTCCGTTGTGCCCAGCCCCTCCGGCTCAATAAATATCTGATGCTGCTGCTTGTCCGCAAAACGCACGACTTTGTCTTCTATGCTCGGACAATATCTCGGACCAACGCCCTCGATGGAACCTGAATACATCGCTGACCGGTGCAGATTGCTCGCAATAACTTCGTGCGTGCGTTTATTGGTATGCGTGATATGACACGCTACTTGGCGGGGATGGGTAGCAGTCGTTCCATAAGCAGACATCGTTGGTCTCGGTTCATCCCCTGGCTGTTTCTCCAGTCTGGAAAAATCAACCGTTCTCCCGTCTATACGTGGCGGCGTACCGGTTTTTAAGCGCCCAACCCGAAAAGGTAGCGCGCGTAGACGATCAGCGAGCGCTATCGAGGGCGCGTCGCCCGCGCGTCCACCGGCGTGTTGTTCTTGCCCGATATGGATCTTCCCGCCTAAAAAGGTTCCCGTCGTTAGCACGATAGCCGAGCAGGCGAAAACTAGTCCCATCTCGGTCACCACCCCCGTAACACGATCTTCTTTGAGGACAAAATCGACTACCGATTGTTGAAAAATCTGTAATCCCGGCACATGTTCCAACACATCACGAACCGCGGCCTTGTATAACGCTCGGTCTGCTTGCGCCCGCGTTGCTCGTACTGCCGGACCCTTGCTGGCGTTCAAAATCTTAAAGTGAATTCCCGACCGATCTGTAGCCTGTGCCATAACGCCGCCTAGGGCGTCGATTTCTGCGACTAAATGACTTTTACCAATTCCACCAATTGCTGGATTGCAGGACATCTGACCAATCGTTTCGATATTTTGCGTGAGGAGCAGTGTACGAGCTCCACATCGAGCAGAGGCAGCTGCCGCTTCAGTGCCTGCGTGTCCACCACCGATCACAATAACGTCAAATTCGTCTGGATACTGCACTAGTGTACCTGTGGCTCAAGTTCATGCTCTGGATCTGCCGCTGTCGCGTTGGGCGGCCAAGTATAGTGTCGGCCAAGGCGAATGGAAGCGTTACTTACCGATGCAAAATTCGCTGAAAATAAGGCCCAAAAGATCATCAGGGGTTGTTTTACCGACTATTTCTCCCAAGGCGTCATGTATCTCTCGCAGCTCTTCAGCCAAGATTTCAAGCTGCAAGGTCGGCGCTGTGGCTATCGCTGAGCGGAGATGTTCCGCTGCCATTTTGAGCGCATCGATGTGTCTTTGTCGCGCTGTAAACTCAGTGCTCTCACTGGTAAGTCCCACACTCTTTCTCACGCTCTCGATGAGGCTGCTGACGCCTTCACCCGTCTTCGCTGATATTGCCAAAAAATCGCTCTCACCCGTCTGGTTCACCAAATCGCACTTATTAACGGCAGGTAAGAGCACCGGACCATCGACCCCCGCAGATACACCGACAAGTTCCAGCAGCCGCCTATATTCTCCCGTCCAATCTTGTTCAGTCGCATCCACCAAACACACGATCACGTCCGCACGAAGGGCTTCATCTCGAGCACGCGACACGCCTTCCCGCTCCACGGGATCTTCAGTCGCACGCAAGCCCGCCGTGTCCACGAGCCTTACCGGTAGGTCATCAAACACCAAATCAACCTTAAGCAAATCTCGCGTGGTACCAGGTATATCGGTGACGATGGCGGCGTCCTCACCCGTTAGTCTATTTAACAGACTCGATTTGCCGGTATTTGGCGCACCAATGAGTGCGACCGATACCCCTTCATTAATGGTCTTGCCGCGCCCACTCTTTTCCAGTAGTTCACTTAGTTCTGATTCCAAGCTTGAGAGCTGTTGCGGTATTGAATATCGAGTGAGGAACTCCTCCTCTTCCTCCGGGAAATCAATGGTCGCTTCCACAAGTATTCTCATTCGCTCGGTTTTGGCGGCGAGCAGTGCAACCTGATCGGAAAATTCACCTGATAGCGCACGCACTGCCGCACGCGCGGCTCCTTGCGAAGCGGAAGCAATCAAGTCCGCGATTGCCTCCGCTTGCGCGAGATCAATTTTATTATTTAAAAATGCCCGTTCACTGAACTCTCCTGGTCGCGCGAGCCTCGCACCGCTGTCTCGACAAGCGTCCAACGTGCGTTGCAGAACAACCGGGCTCCCATGCAACTGCAATTCAACGACGTCTTCCCCAGTAAAAGAGTTAGGCCCGGGGAAATACAGCATCAGACCATCATCGATGGCCTCTCCGTTGTGTTTTAGCTTAATCCTTTGTGCACGACGTGGCGCTGCTGGTTGGCCAGCGAGCACTCGGCAGATATCGACGGAGCGAGGTCCGGACAAACGCACTACGCCGATGCCACCCTGTCCAGGCGGGGTCGCAATCGCGACGATGGTGTCAATGTCCAACGTCGTCACTTTACGGCTTCGTCCGAGCGCTAAGCCTGCTGCGCTTTTTCCGCTTGCCGGTAGACAAATTGTTGTTGCGCGATCGAGAGCAAATTATTGACCAACCAGTAAAGCACCAGACCCGCTGGGAAAAACAAAAACAACACCGTGAACATGATGGGCATCATTTTCATCATCTTTTGCTGCATTGGATCGCCGACCTGAGGATTCAGCGATTGCATCATGTAGGTACTAGCCCCCATTAGGAGCGGCAAAATGAAGTAGGGATCCATCTGTGCCAAGTCATCGATCCACAGCATGAACGGCGCCTGCCTAAGCTCAACCGATTCGAACAAAACCCAATACAACGCAATGAATATCGGCATCGGTAAAAGCATCGGTAAACACCCACCTAACGGATTCGCGCCTTCCTTTTTGTACAGAGCCATCATCTCGCGGGACAGCTTTTCGCGATCGTTTGAATAACGTTCTTGAATTTTCTTGAGCTGCGGTGCGACGCGACGCATGTTCGCCATCGATTTGTACCCAGCAGCAGAAAGCGGGTAAAGCACAGCTTTAACCACAACGGTGAGTAAGATAATGGCCAGTCCCCAGTTACCCACGAGCTCGTGCATCCAATCCAGCAAAGCAAAAAGCGGTATCGCTATCCACCAAAGAAACCCATAGTCGATAGTCAGGTTGAGGTTCGGAGCGATTTCTTCGAGACGCTTTTGGTCTTTCGGACCCGCATAGAACTGGCTTTCCCAGACACCGGTGGCTCCAGGTGCCACACTCATCAACGGTCCTGTGTAGCCGAACAGATAACGGCCATCAGCACCTTTACGCCCATAAAAACGATTTGCTTGCCCCTCAGGAGAAATCCACGCGGAGAGAAAGTAATGTTGTAAAAACGCGACCCAGCCACCATCGACTCGTTCGTCCAAACGCGCCTCGTCGATATCCTCAAAGTCGACCTTTAGATACCGCTCTTCAGCCGTCGTGATTGCCGCACCTAAGTATGGTTGCGGCGCTAAGGAGAATGATTCATCGGTAGACGGCGGTCGGCTGTCTCTTTTTATTTGCGCAAACATAGCCGCTTGTAAGGGCTGACTGCTCGCATTTTCCATCTCATACCGCACATCGACTAAATGCTCATCTGGTCGAAAATTAAAGATTTTACGAACAGTATTGCCGTTAAACATGGTCGTCAATACAACCTCTCCAGGCGCATCAGCCAACTCGAACAACTCTCGCGTAGATGCAAACAACGGTCGACCAGCGCTATCGGGACCGTCAGCGCCGATCAAGCCACTTTGAGCCGTATAGGTTCGCGCCGAACTCCTCTCTAACAATTGGTAAGGGACATCTGGTTGATCAAGCGCGACCGGAAACCCATTTAATCGCACGCGCACCAAGTCACCACCCTCAAGATCTATCCATACGCTCAAGGCCCGAGTGTTGACCCTGACCAGACGCGCACTCGTGGCCACATCCTGGGCGGGTAAATCCATAATCACGGGGGCATCACCCAGCAAACTTAAATCTGGTACATCCGATTGGCTGACAGTTGCTGTACCAGACGCTTCGGACACTTGATTCGGCGTTATACCAGCCGGCACAAGCGTGGCGTTATCCTCAAATATCGGCTCGTCTGCGTATTGCACAGGCGCTTTGGTTTGTTGTCGATCGTCGTTCCAGGCCAAAATCATCATATAACCGGTCACCGCGAGGCCAACGAGTAAAACTATTCGCAAGACTTCTGGGGGCAACATTAGAGGTCTCCGATCATGTGGGTGCCAGCTTTGGCGGGGTTGCTGGCATCACACTTAGTGGAAGCTAAGACTGGCACCTCATCAACGCCACCAGCATGAAACGGGTGGCAACGTAACAATCGACCAATAATCAACCGTAAACCCCTCCAGGGTCCGTGAGTTTGAATAGCTGTAATGGCGTAGGATGAGCACGTCGGATAAAAACGACATTGTTGGCCAACCCAAGGACTTAAGGTAAGACGATAAAGTCTTACCAAGCTCACGAGGCCTAACACAAGCCACGCATCAGTTCGTTTAATGAGGTCGCTAATCACAAGAACTCCTGTCGTTCACCTGATTTCGGTTAATTACCAATCTCTTACACTCTTTACGTTCATTCTAACGGCGGCGCTTTCGCGTCACCCCTAGCGACCGGCAGATGCTAGTTTTGCGAACAGCAGATCCAACCCGATTGTTAATCTCACGTCATCCAGTTCGCCGAAAACCTGAATGACCAAATCGTATCCTTCGAGCTCCGATTGGCGATGCCTAAACCGGTCGCGAATGATCCTCTTTATCCGATTGCGGCGTACAGCAGTCCGATTACCTTTCTTCGTAACCACCAGGCCAAGACGCGCGATCGGCATTCTATTCTTTCTCGCGCGCAGACGTAACGGTCCAACTGCCTTATTTATCTCTGAGCGTTTGAGCACGGGTAGATAGTCTGCTGAATTAAGCAGACGATGGTGTTTAGGGAAATGTTTCAGACTCAGTGGTTCACTCAGTCTATCTGCAACCTATACCGCTAGACGTTTGCGGCCTTTCGCCCGTCGAGCGTTTAGTACTTTCCGCCCCCCTTTGGTAGCCATTCTTGCTCGAAAGCCATGGGTGCGCTTGCGTTTTAAATTACTAGGCTGGTATGTCCGCTTCATTGGTTCCGTTCTCTACGAATTCACAAATGCATCTGAGCATCGACGGCGCAGGTGATCTGATTTCAGGGCGAGCGATTCTATGGACAGGCACTCAGCCTGTCAAATCTACTTTGCGGCAAGTGATAATAGGACTTTTCCACAGTAGTAATAGAAGAAAGGTATTTTATATAAGATTATTGTTGTTACTTGTTAAGGGCCTCTTAGCCTGTGGGGAAGTAGGGTAGGTGTCTGATTGCATGTGATATATCGGCGATTGAAAGTTGTGGACATAGTCTGATTAACCCGTGAGTTTGTGTTGTACGGAATGTGGACAACCAAGCCAGACCGGGTTTTGCGGAAGTTATCCACAGGTTCTCCAGAGTGTTAGCCACAACAACTGTTTTTGATTCCATGTGATCTGTGGCAGATTCACTGCCCGTAAGCGACTGATAACGCTGGCTTTCGAAAAAAGCTGTGGAAAATACAGGGTTTTTAATGGCTATTTGGTAGCGCTTCGGCTTAAATCTTTTTTGGTTTGATGCAGCCCATTCAGTGGGCTTGAGCGGCAGTATTTGATGGACTTATTGGTTTGTCGACATGGGCTTGTCAACTGATAATGTATTCAGCAGTTCAACCGAAACGCGTCTAACGCTTTAGTAAAATATAACAATAGAACTCTGATCGTCGCTAATCGATAACAAAAAAGATAGGACAGTCAGAAAACAAGAAGATTCGCGTTTTATGATCGCACATTCATCTTTTTATTTTGGGGGCGCAAGCTAAGTGGGAACAGGCATTTGGCAACAGTGCTTGGCTAAGCTGGTTGAAGAAGTAGGCTCTGAGCAGTTCGATACCTATCTAAAACCTCTGCAAGTTCGGATCGAAGATTCAACAGTGGCCCTGATGGCGCCTAATATCTACGTGGAGGAGCAAGTCCGAGGTGTGTACTTAACACGTATTAGAGACTTGGTGAGCCAGATATCCGGGCTAGATGAAATGGCGGAGATAGAGCTGACCGTCGGTGGTGCCCAAACAGGACAACCCCTGCGGGCAGATGGGAGCGGCCGCAAGCCAACGCACAATCTTAACAGTGGATTCAATTTCGGCACGTTCGTTGAAGGCAAGAGCAACGAGCTTGCGAAGGCTGCAGCGTTACAGGTGGCCGGCAACGCCGGAAACTCCTATAACCCATTGCTTCTCTATGGTGGTGTTGGTCTTGGTAAGACGCATTTAATGCAAGCTGTAGGCAATGAAATCCTTCAGCGAAACCCAAACGCGGATGTCGTTTATCTGCATTCACAACGTTTTGTGCAGGATATGGTCAAAGCGCTGCAGCAGGGTACGATGCAAGACTTTATGCAGTACTATCGGTCTGTAGACGCGCTGCTCATTGATGACATCCAGTTTTTTGCAAAGAAACTGCGTTCGCAGGAAGAGTTCTTTCATGTGTTCAACGCATTGATAGAGTGCGATCACCAAATAGTGCTGACGAGCGATCGCTATCCGCGTGAAATAGACGGTTTAGAAGAGCGCTTAAAGTCGCGTTTCGTTTGGGGGTTAACCGTAGAGGTGGAGCCGCCAGAACTTGAGACACGCGTCGCGATCCTGATGAAGAAAGCCGAAGCAGAGCAAGTCGATTTAGATCCGACTGTTGCCTTTTTTATTGCTGAACGCATCCGATCGAACGTTCGGGAGTTAGAGGGAGCGTTGCGCCGAGTGATCGCTAATGCGCGCTTTACAGGGCGTCACATTAGTATTGAGCAAGTAAAGCGGGCGTTGCGAGATCTTTTTGCCATTCAAGACCGGCAAATCTCTATCGATAATATCCAGCGGACAGTGGCTGAGTACTACAACATTAAGCTCAGTGACGTATTGTCAAAACGAAGAAACCGAACTATTGCGCGACCAAGACAGGTGGCGATGGCGCTATCGAAGGAGCTAACCAACCACTCTTTGCCAGAGATTGGTGATGCCTTTGGCGGTAGGGACCATACAACGGTCCTACATGCTTGCCGAAAGATTGCTGAGTTGAGAGAGTCTAGTGCGGATATGGCTGAAGATCACAAAAACTTGTCTAGGTTGCTTTCCGCTTAAGGCGGAAACTCTTTATTTGTGTGTGGGCGCGGAACGGCCACACATCTCTGTTTAACAGGTATTAGACATGAAATTTACCATTCAACGTGAACAACTACTGAAAACCCTGCAGTTGGTAACGGGAGTTGTTGAGCGACGCCAAACCCTGCCGGTGTTGTCTAACTTGTTAGTCAAGGCGACGGATAATCGTTTGCAGTTCACCGGTACCGACCTGGAGGTAGAACTCGTGGCAGAGTGTGACGCTCTGGTTGAGCAGCCAGGAGAGGTTACGCTACCGGCGCGAAAGTTGACTGATATATGGCGTTCTCTTGCGGACGGCGCTGAAGTCAGTGTCAACGTTGAGGGTGATCGAGCGATTGTGCGTTCGGGGCGGAGTCGCTTTACCTTGGCGACCTTGCCGGCAGCAGATTTCCCCAAAGTACCGGCAGGTGGCTCTGACGTCTCAGTCGAAGTTCCGCAAAGCGCCCTTAAAGCCTTGATCGACGATGTCGCATTTGCTATGGCGCAGCAGGATGTGCGTTATTTCTTGAACGGTATGCTTCTTGAGGTCACATCAGATCATATTAGAGCGGTGGCAACAGATGGACACAGATTGGCGATGGCGACCGCTGAAGGCGGTGCGGATGTCGCGAGTCGGGTCCACGCAATAATACCTCGCAAGGGTGTGCTTGAAGTCAACCGGTTGCTAGACGGAACAAACGATACTGTAAAGTTGCAGTTGGGGGCCAATCATCTCCAGGTGCAATCAGGCGCTTTCACGTTGACTACCAAACTCGTGGATGGGCAGTTCCCTGACTACCAAAAAGTGATCCCAGCCGACGCTTCTAGATCCATGCGAGCCGACCGGGAGACGTTGCGTTTGGCGTTTCAGCGCGCCTCGATTTTGTCGAATGAAAAATATCGCGGGGTGCGGCTCACCATTGACCAGGAACAGTTGACGATTCAAGCCAACAACCCGGAGCAGGAAGAAGCTGAAGAGGTAGTAGCGGTTGAGTTTGGTGGCGATATTTTGGAGATTGGGTTCAACGTCAGTTACCTGATGGATGTTCTGGGTGTTTTGAATACAGACGATGTACGATTTAGTGTCTCTGATGCAAACAGCTCTGCTTTGATTGAGGGTGTCGGCCATGACTCTGCGGTTTATGTGGTCATGCCGATGAGGCTCTAACGCCGGCGTGCACCTGCGTCGGCTGCACATCGATGGGCTGCGAAACATTTCGGCGGTCACGCTCGAGCTTGGTGCTGGTTTCAATTACCTATATGGCGATAACGGCGCGGGTAAAACCGCGATCCTCGAGGCGGTGCACGTATTAGCGCGCGGGCGTTCCTTTCGCGCGAGCTCCATCGAAAGGCTGGTTAACAAACGGTCTGGGGCTTTGTTGGTGCGTGCAGAGGTATCTAATCGGTCGGGAATTCACCGTTTGGGGTTTGCAAGAACGGACGCCAAGAACCACTATCGCATCGACGGGCTACAAGCGGAGGGTTTTTCGCACTTGGCGGCGCAAGTAGCCGTGCAAACCCTGTTACCTAACGCGTCGGACCTTGTTTATGCCGGACCGGGGGAGCGGCGACGCTTCCTGGACTGGGGCTTGTTTCACGTGAAACATGATCACCTTTCAGTAGCTCGCCAATATAATCGCGCTCTACTACAACGTAACGCATGGCTTAAAGCGCAGCGCGGGCGAACACCGTCTTGGCAGGAAGATCCCTGGGTCGCAGCCGTGTTAAGCTATGGTTTAAGCCTTAATAGAAACCGTTCGCTATACGTTCAGCGTCTCGAGCTGCCTTTTCGAAGGGCGCTAGCCTCTCTGAGCGAAGATATGGAATTTACTCTGTCTTATCGGTGGGGTGGCTTACAGGATGAGAGCGAAGGTCGCGAAAAGATGAGCGAAAGCTTTTTACGCGATGTAAAATTGGGTGCGACACAGAGGGGGCCTCATCGTGCGGATCTGCTGATCATCGCGGGAGAGGTGCGCGAGCGGTCACGCGGGCAGTCGAACAGTGATCTGACGCAGAGCAATCACGCTGTTAATGCTGGCGCGGGCGAAACACTCTCGCGGGGGCAGGCAAAAATCGCCGCGTCCGCGCTGATGCTCGCGCAAGTAGAGTTGCAGCGTCAAGAGGTCGGAGAAAACAGTATTGTGCTTATCGATGACTTCGGCGCAGAACTTGATGCTAAACACTGGCAACGCTTCTTGGGCACACTAGAAGGGCTGGGGTGTCAGGTTATTGCGACATCTACTGAAGCGCCTGGAAACCAAGGCTGGCTGGCTCAAATAAAGTGCGATGTGTTTCACGTGGAACATGGCACGGTGAAGCCTGATTAGTACAGCGGCTGGAACGAGCGGTCTAGCTTCGAAACGACAAAGTACGAAAGCAGAACTAAGAGAGAAAGAATAAATTTATGTCTGACGAAAAAAGCTACGATTCTGGCAGTATCACTGTGCTGCGGGGATTAGACGCGGTCCGAAAGCGTCCGGGAATGTACATTGGCGATACCGAAGATGGTACCGGGCTTCATCATATGGTCCAAGAATTGGTCGATAATGCGATTGACGAAGCCTTGGCGGGTCATTGTGACGAGGTGTTTGTGCTGATTCACCCAGAAGAGGCGATCACGGTTCGGGACAACGGTCGCGGTATACCGGTAGATATCCACCCGGAAGAAAATGTGAGTGCCGCAGAAGTTATCATGACGACCCTGCACGCAGGCGGCAAATTTGATGACAGCAGCTACAAGGTATCCGGTGGTCTTCATGGTGTAGGCGTTTCTGTGGTTAATGCGTTGTCAGAGAAACTCAAACTGACGGTGCGGCGCGACAATCGCGTGTATGAACAGGAGTATCGAGATGGTGTGCCCGTTGAGCCGTTGAAGGAGGTTGGTGAAACCAAAGAGAAAGGCACCGAATGTTATTTTAAGCCGTCACCGAATACCTTCTCCAACCCCAAGTTCTCGCATGAAATTCTTGCGAAAAGGCTGCGAGAGCTGGCGTTTCTGAACTCGGGGGTGAAAATTAACCTGATTGATGAGCGCTCAGGCAAAACTGACCTGTTTATTTATGAAGGAGGGCTGGAAGCTTTTGTCAAATTTCTTAACCTAAATAAGTCTGAATTGAATAATGTCTTTCACTTCAATGTTGAACGAGCAGATGGGATTGGTGTCGAAATCGCGATGCAGTGGAATGATGGGTTCCAAGAACAG
>JAQWQN010000064.1 GCA_029244465.1 Pseudomonadales bacterium | reverse complement strand
GGTTATGAGATAGACGAACTGCTGATCCGTGCCGATCTAATTCAGGGTGAACTCAGTTCTGCACTCGAACGTATTGGCTTGCCCGAACCGGCTCCCGTCAACCTGGCAGAAAAAATCAGAGCCCACCTGATTGGCACAACTTCGGCCACCATACCCACAGGAATCAATCAAAGCACGGAAGATCTACAACTCGCTCGCAAACGCGCTTATGCCTGCTGGTTACTTGAACATACCGAGTCTGCAACAGACTATGCCGCAGAAATGTTGGTGGCCGCAAACACCATGGGGTGCGATGAGACCACTTCTTATGCTTTTGCAATAAACGCTGCAAACGAAATCAGACGCGACCAATTTGACGCGGCCAAAATCTCTTTGCAAATAAGCAACGACATCGACGAAGCGTATGCAGGAGGCCATGCCAGCATTTGGCCAGCGCGTGCGCAATTGCGCAATTGTGCGAACACCTTACCCTGGTTCGAAGGGCTTGATCACGCGATATCCATGCTCAACGACGAGGTTAACAACGCCTATAAAACCCACGACTACGAATCGTGGTTGTACGGCACAAGTGCTCACTCGGTAAACAGCTTAGTTCGAGGCGTCGAACTCAGCAACCTCAAACAGGCGACCCAACAACGGGCTAAACAACAACTTCACAGCGCCTACAACTATGGAGCGAATCTGCCGCAATTCATCATGCAATTCTGCGACAGCCTGACGGGGCAAACTTCCAACGTTTCAGAACCGTTTCAGTTCGCTCATCCCGATGAGGATGAACTCGCGAAAGCGACGATCTACGTTTTACGTCTCTACTACGGAGTTCTCTTCAACGACTACACTGGAGCAAGGCAGGTACTCAAGCTCGCGCAACAAGGTAGCTGTCTGATTAAACACACACCTCTTTATGCAACTTATTTGATGTCCGCCGGTATTTTGGCGGCCCTCGGTTCGGATAAGGGCATAGCGAGACAAACGCTGCTGTCAGCGCTGGCAAACAGACACCCAATTCAAAAGGTTACGAAGCAACTGCGCAGTCTTCATGCCCTCGCACCAGGAGCTGACTTCATCCCGGCGAAGCTCGCTATTGTTGAAGGCTGTGAAGCACTCAGCCAACAGCAGCTAAACCGTGCTCTGGAATGTTGGGAGAAAGCTGCAAGCCTCGGTCGTCGCGCTGGATGCGCAAACGATGAAGCACTCGCGTATGAACTCGCAGCACGTGCGTGCGTGCGGCAGGGAAGAAGCGACTTCGCTCGCATGTTCGCCACGCAAGCGTACCAAAGCTACCTACGCTGGGGGGCAGAAACCAAAGCGAATCAGATCGAGAACGAGCTTCCTGCATTAACCAACCCACAATCTCAGTCCAGTGCACTCTCCATTAGTGATCTTTCGGAGAGAACCTTGCGCGCGTTCCATACCCAACAAAACTCTCTACAGAGCGTTGAGTATCAAGTACCTCGGCTCAACACCTCGACGATATTGCGTGCTACGCAAACTTTATCTGGCGAAATCGTACTTGATAACGTGCTGACAAATCTGCTCAAACTCGCTCTTGAACACGCTGGTGCTCAGAAAGCAGTGATGCTTCTCAGTACTGACGATCGCATGATGGTCGAGGCGGTAGCCAATGCCGATGGCCATAGCAGCCGACGCCTTAATCCTGCCGAATCGTTGGAGCAGAGTGAAGAGGTACCGGAAGCGATTATCAATTTTGTCACCCGGTCCAACAAAATGTTAACGCTTTCTGACGCTACCCAGGAAGATGTCTTTACTCAAGATCCCTACGTTCTGACGCAACAACCACTTTCCGTCATGTGTTTACCTATTGCTCACCGCAATGAGGTAACAGGGGTTTTATACCTCGAGCACCGTTGGCTCACGGGCGTATTCACCGCGGAACGTGTTGAGGTGCTTGCGCTACTGGCTTCACAAGCCGCCATATCTATCGATAATGCGCGACTCTACGCCGACCTACAGGAAACCAGAGATGAGTATCGAACCCTCTATGACGGGGCGATTGAAGGACTATTTCGGATAAGCGGAGAAGGTCAGCTCATAAGCGCCAACCCTGCACTCGCTAGCCTGTTAGGGTTTGACGACACGAAGACACTAATCGTTGAGTATCACGATCTAATCAAACGGGTGTTCCTAAAGTCTGACCAGGCGCAAAGATTTTTGAGTGAACTCGAAGAACACGGACGGGTAACCGCTTTCGAAGCTGAGGGCGTTTCGCGATCCGGCAACGTATTTTGGATCGCTCTCACTGCCCGCGTGACAAGAGATCCCGAAGCCGGGGACTACATCGATGGTTCGGTAGTCGATATCTCAGTAAGAATAGATCGAGAACAATCAGATAAACAATTGCAAATCGCGGAAGCGGCCACACAGGCAAAGAGCGAATTTTTAGCCAATATGAGTCACGAGATTCGCACACCGATGAACGCGATTGTGGGGTTCTCAAAGCTTGCTCTTGAAACCGACCTGGATCGTAAGCAGCACGAGTATCTAACCACTATTCGTAATGCTGGCGACAACCTAATAAACCTGGTTAGCGACATACTCGATTTTTCTAAAATAGAAGCCGGTAAGCTCAAACTGGAAGCGAGACCGTTTAGCTTAGACGATCTATTAGAAGACGTTGAGCGTTTGTTTCGAACCGAGATGCGCCGCAAACGTCTTGAGTTTGAGATTATCAACCAGGCAATCGCTGCAACCGGTTTCGACGCCCAACAAGTCTTGGTTGGTGACACACTTAGATTGCAACAGGTATTGGTCAACCTCGTGGCCAATGCCCTAAAGTTTACCGAATCTGGCAGCGTCATTGTGACAGCGGACTACAGCAGACGGATCAACGAAGATGAGATCGAGCTTGAGTTCGCAGTCGCCGACACAGGTATTGGGATCGATGAATCACAGTCATCGCGCTTGTTCCAGTCATTTGAACAGGCGGAGAGCTCTACAACACGCCGTTTTGGCGGCACAGGCCTTGGTCTCACCATTTGCAAAGAACTAGTCGAGGCCATGGGCGGCGAGATCCACGTGCATTCCGAACGACAAACCGGAAGTACTTTTAGGTTCACTATTGTTTGCGGGCTCGACACTCAGACAGCGCTAGAGGACATCCGTCGACCCATGCGCCGAGCACAATCATCCGTTCTGCATGGCAAGCTAGTTTTGGTCGCGGAGGACAACCCAATCAATCAGCAACTGGCCTTAGAGTTTTTGCAACGAGCGGGCGCACGAGTTGACATTGCACAGAGCGGACAAGAGGCCATCGCAGCCGCTGTCGAGACTGCTTACGACGTCATCATGATGGATATTCACATGCCGCAGACCGATGGCCTGGAGGCGACCCGGATTTTACGCGAGCAAGGCATAACCACCCCAATTATCGCCGTCTCCGCGGATGCTCTATCAGAGCGAAAGACCTCTGCGTTAGATGCAGGGTGCAATGATTACATCACCAAACCGATCGACTTTGATCTGCTCATGTCCGCTGTCGAGATGGCATTACCGAACGTTCAGCCACAATTGCGTCGTCGAGCTTCAGATCAAAGACCTGACTTCACACCAGATCAGACGCCAACGCCTGAAAACCTGAAGCGAGCGCGCTTACCTGGCATCGAAATTGCCTTGGCCATTAAAAATCACAACGACAATGTCCGCCTCATGGTCAAGTTAATGGGAGACTTCGGCCGTTATTACGGAGATGCCGGTCCTAACATTCGAGAAATGATTATTAACAAAGAATTCGAAGAAGCCGAGCGTTTAGCCCATAACTTGCACGGTGTCGCAGGGAGTTTTGGCGCCCAGCGCTTGAAAGACGCCTGTAAAACGCTAGAGAAAGCTCTAGAGCAAAGAGAAGAAAAGAACTTGATTGGCTTGGCACAGAGTTTTGAGGTCGCCCTACAGGAAGTACTTGAATCTGCTGAAGCGTTGGCGAGTAACGAAATTAGTCTAAGATCATCCGATCTCGGGAAATCAGGATCCTAACTCACTTCCACGAGCTCGATCTTGCTCAATAAGTCATCACTTTCATTGGCAGATAGCCCCTTAAAATCGAATAGATTCACATCCGCTAAGTGCGATGGAGTCACTCGTCCGATACTTCGCGCTATGTTTTCGACCCGACCAGGTTGTTCAACATCCCACGTTCTGAGCATGGCTTTTATCACCTGACGCTGCAGGTTTTCCTGCGAGCCACATAAGTTACAGGGAATGATCGGGTAATTGGCGATCTCCGCCCAGCGCTCTATTACCACCTCTCGTACATTCACAAGTGGACGAATTACGATATGGCGACCGTCGTCGCTCTTCAATTTCGCGGGCATCGCTTTAAGACGCCCACCATAGAACATATTTAAGAACAACGTCTCAACAACATCATCCAAATGATGACCAAGTGCAATCTTGCTAGCGCCAATTTTATCAGCATGGTTATATAAAATTCCTCGCCGAAGTCTCGAGCAGACGGGGCAGGTAGTTTTGCCTTCCGGAGTTATTTGCTTAACGATGCTATAGGTATCTTCCTCAAGGACGTCGTAGGCAACGCCAAGCTCCGTCAAATAATTAGGGAGCACTTCCTGCGGAAAGCCAGGTTGTTTTTGATCCAAATTTACCGCAACGAGATCGAACTTAATCGGTGCATGCTGTTGGAAGCTAATCAGCATATCCAACATCACGTAGCTGTCCTTGCCGCCAGACAAACACACCATCACTTTGTCGCCGTTCTCGAGCATCTCATAGTCAGTCAAAGCCTGACCCACCAAGCGGCGTAATTTCTTATGAGTTTTGTTGCGCTCGTATTGCGCTTTACGAAGATCCACAAGTATTCATCTAGAAAGAGGAGACGCTTTTTAACCGTATCGACCGATTAGCGCAAGGCAAGTCTTACGCTTGCTGCTGTCTTTGCCTCGCCCGCAGGTTGCGCCCAACCCCAGACGAAGAGGCCAAAATCATCGACCTTGGTCGGGTTGGTGTCAAAATCACACTGGATAGTCTCACAACCTAAGCATCTATTATTCCTCATCGCGCATTGCTCATCGCGGGCTTCATTTTCAGTACCTTAGGCCACTTTTTCACCTAGAGATGAGTCCCTCAACGACAAGCAAGGCCACCAGTTCATCGTCTTTCCCGTTGATTAACGAGCCAATGAAATGCTAGTCAATGTCACGAACAGCGAAGCTACACCGTGCACCAAGCAATGAGTAACCCCTACATCGGTCACTGGGAAATCGAATACCAGTTACTCGTAAAAATCCGGATGTGCCATCTGACAGTTAACGCGCGTGATGAGTAACCTCTCAGATGACCAGAGGATAATGCAGACGGTCAAATAGGTATCCACCCTCCCCAAATGGTTAAAAATGCCGCAGCAAACGTTCAGCCAACCATCTTAGAATTGTGCATGCACTGTGCCGCCGCTAATTCATCCCACGAAGAACCAGCATGGGCGGTGAATTGATTAGGCTTCGTGCACCGAGCAAGCCGACGAAGACAATTACCGCAGCACCGACGGCTGGGCCTACAGGCCACACCCACGGGTGCAAACTGACGCCGAGTTCGAATACTTGATACTGCAAGACTGCGACAATTAGCTCTGCGCCAAAGACGGCGACAACACCGGCAAACAATCCAAGCACTAAAAACTCCGCAAACAGTGAGCTTCCTATCAATTTTCGAGTACCACCTAATGTTCTCACCAAGGCGTGCTCAGACATGCGCGCATCTCGACTTGCTTGTATGCTCGCGACGAGCACCAGGCAACCACTAATTAAGACTAGCCCAAGCACTAGTTCAACAGCTTGTGTTACGCGATCAACAATACTTTTTACCTGTTCGATCAGCGCATCTATTTCAATAACTGTGATCGTCGGGTGCTGCCTCAGCAAGCCGTTTAGAAACTGCTTATCTTCACGCGCCAAATAAAAACTTGTCATGTAAGTAGCTGGGAAATCACGCAACGCAGCCGGCGAGAGAATAATGAAAAAGTTGGGACTCATACTCTCCCACTCGACGGTCCTGAAGCTTGTTATCGTCGCATCGACCTGTCGACCACCTACATCAAACCTGAGCACATCACCCAAGCTCAATTGGAAATTGTCGGCATAGTCTTGCTCCAGACTGACCTCAGCAACATCTTCCTCCTGGCTCCACCAATGACCTTGAGTGATCACGTTGTTGTCAGGCTCTATCGCAGTCCACGTCAGGTTACGTTCGGATCGAATGCGCGGCCCATCGCCGCCCATCGTCGCGACGCGCTCCTGATAGGCTTTTGACTCTTCCCCATTAACCGCAATAATTCGCCCGCGGATCATCGGATAGAGAAAGTCTCCTGCTGTCGCTCCTTGCTCAATCTTGCTTCGAACCGAATCCACCTCATCACTACTGATGTTCATCACGAAATGATTCGCCGCTTCTTCTGGCACTTGAGAGCGCCATTCTGTGACCAGTTCCGTTCGCAAAAGGACCAGAACGAGGAGCAGCATGATCGCCATGCCAAAGATCAAAATCTGCGCGACATTTTCCTTACGCCGGCGTTGTAAACCAGACAGAGCTAGACGCCAACCGGACCGTGCTTGCATACCTGCAACGCGACTACCCCTTAATAACATAAGTGCCAACGCGCCAAACACGATGACAACCACAATCGCAGCCACGATAGTCCAAAACGTCAAAAAAAGACTCTTTGTGTACCAAACCAACAACACCAAACTGCCGGCAAGTGCTGCCCCGTACGACAGCCACTGACTAAGAGGCGCAACCCCGAGATCGCGTCGAATGACTCGCATTGGAGAAATATCGCGCAGGTGGATGAACGCCGGCATCGCGAAAGACAGCGCGCAGATCAGCCCTGTAGCTGCACCTAAGAGAAACGGACGCGCCCCAGGATCCGGCAAGGTAATGGGGATGAGGGAAGACAACAGTTCAACGATCAGGAGGTGCAGTACCCCACCAGCAACTAAGCCTCCTGTAATCGCGACACTACCAATCAGCAAAAGAATGCTGAGAAAGCCAAACAATATTTGCCGTGGCGTCGCGCCAAGCGTTTTTAACACACCAACATGATCGTAATGACGCGCGGCATAGCGATGCGCACTCAACGCAACGGCAATCCCTGCCAATAGCACGCCCAACAAACCACCAAGCAACAGAAAACTCTCTGCCCTATCGAGGGCAGAACCGATGCGCGGGCTACTCTCGCGTATACTCACCCAACGGTAGTTGTTACCTAGATCAATCGACTCCTTGTAGTCACCAAGGACTGACTCATCGCCTTTGATCAATAATCTATAGCCGATTCGGCTGCCAGGCTGCACAACTTCGGTCGCGGGAACATCGGCGATATTCATCAAGAGTCTCGGCCCTAGATCAAAAAACGACCCACCCCGGTCCGGTTCCGAAACCAACACCCGCGTGACCTGCAACTCAGCAAGACCCACCTCAATTTGCTCTCCCAGATCAACATCTAACGCCGGGAACAACCGAGAATCGAGCCATACCTCACCGGGCGGCGGCACCTCAAATGTCGGATAGCCTCTGACAAAAGGTTCATCCGAAACGATTAGCTTACCTCGAAGTGGATATTTCTCACCCACCGCTTTTACGGAGACGAGTTGATTTGCGTCCCCGACAAACACCATAGAGGGAAAGACCATGGTCTGGGTCAAGTCGAGATCTCGAGCTTCGGCTTGTGCGACAAAGTTATCCGGAATCGGTTGGGAGCTCGAGATTTGGCGATCTGCAGCAAGGAAGTTTGCAGACTCCAGCAGGAGCGCTTGATGAAGTCGATCGACAAAGAGGCTTATGGACGTGACGGTGCCAACCGCTACGACTAACGCAATCAGGAGCAGTCCCATTTCTCCCGAGCGGATATCGCGCATCGCCATCTTGCGCACCAGGTTAAAGTTCACTCGATATCTCCCTCTTCAGTTTCCACTGGGGTTTCGCCAACATTAGCTGGCACGAGTTGCCCTGCTGCGATAGTCACCAAACGGCTACAACGTGCTGCAAGCCTATGATCATGCGTGACCATGATCAGTGTCGTATCAAATTCTGAATTCAGCTCAAACAGAAGATTCGATATTTTGGCCCCGGTTTGTGTATCAAGATTACCTGTAGGTTCATCGGCAAAGAGCACGGTAGGCTTAGATGCGAACGCTCGCGCGATGGCAACTCGCTGTTGTTCTCCGCCGGAAAGCTGGCGCGGGTAGTGATCGGCCCGATCACCAAGACCTACCTTGGCAAGCAGTTCGACGGCCTGAGTTTCAGCGAGTGTATCGCCTCTCAATTCCGCTGGTAACATAACGTTTTCCAGGGCTGTTAAGCTGGCCAGCAACTGAAACGACTGGAAAACAAAACCAACATGTTCACCACGGACCAGCGCCCGCGCTTCTTCGTCGAGGCTTGTCAGTTCGTGGCCAGCAAGCTCAACTGTTCCTTCACTCGCAACATCTAGGCCAGCTAAAATGCCCAGCAATGTTGTCTTGCCACTCCCTGACTCACCAACAATAGCGACACTCTCGCCATTATTGATTTCCAGATCAATGCCATCCAAGATAACCAACTCACCCGCTTGGGTGGCCACTTTTTTTGCAACGTTTTTAGCGTCTACTACTCTACGACTCATGCTTTTTAACTTAAAACCTTCTGTACAAGCGTCACTCAGATACACTGGACGTGCGCTCGCGATATCGTTATTGCTTGTCAACAGCGCTATCGCTCAGAACCAATCGGATGGTTTCTTGACGCGCCTCACAGCTTCGAAATTTGATCGAGCTGCAATCATGATTCTCGGCGACAGCATTAGCGCAGGCTATGGCATTCAGCGGGAACAAGGCTGGGTCCAACTACTTGCGCGTACTCTAACTGAAAGTGAGCTCCCGTGGGACACTGTAAATGCATCGATTTCGGGGGAGACTTCGAGCGGAGCGCTCGCTCGACTGCCTGATTTATTGAACACACATAGCCCTAAACTGCTCGTCATCGAGCTTGGGGGCAACGACGGATTGCGTGGCTACCCAACTGAAATCATGCAGAAGAATCTCGCGCAGATAGTCGAACTCGCGCGCGCGGCTGGTGCCGAACCCGTTATCATGGCTATGCGTATTCCACCGAACTACGGCCCTCGCTACACGCGCGCCTTTGAGACCGTTTACCGCGATATCTCAACCAAATTCGACCTTCTTTACATTCCCTTTTTCTTAGAGGAACTGGCCGTTGAACCGGGGATGATGCAGTCCGATGGCATTCACCCAACCGCTGCTGCACAGCCACGAATGCGAGACATTGTCCTGAACTACCTCAAACCCATACTCGCGGCTCAGTAGTTGGACCTTCACCAGGACTCGATGTGCTTAACAACATCGAGTCCTCACTTGTGGTCCACGGCCAATTTCGGCGTTAATCATTGCGCATGGTTCTCATCGCTTTGCCCTTGACCAGGATCATATTCCCGCGTCACCACCCTAACGCGTTCGCGGCCACACCGACCTATGATCAAACCCTTCCAGAAAGCCAACGTGCGCGTTTAGGATGGTCTGGAATCTGTTCTCAAAATACAACTTCGATGCGTGACCTGCCTGCACGGCGTTACGGGATTGCGACCTCGATCCGACCGACAATGAAGGCAATCACATTCGAAAACAGCGGTGCACAAAGCCATCCAACGAAAGCTTTCCTATTCGAACGCTTGGCTGGCGGGCTAATCTGGCGGATACTTCTGCCAGAATTATTGCTCCTGTATCTGACAAGATCGAGGCATGTCACGTAGCGCGCAACAATGAAACGGAGTGAACAATGAAACGGAGCGAACAATGAAACGGAGCGAACAATGAGTGTAGATGTAAGGGACGAGCGCATGCTCGCTTTGGTCGATGAGAACGCAACCCGAGAAACGATTGCAGAAACGTTCGAATTTACCGAAGGTCCAATTTGGCACCCCAGCGAACACCATCTCACGTTCAGTGACATTCCTGCGAACAAACTCTACCGCTGGAGCGAAAGTAGCGGCATTACCGTGTATCGAGAGCCCAGCAACAAGGCCAATGGCAATACCTACGACAAACAAGGGCGAATAATAACCTGCGAGCATGGCACTAGTCGTGTTGTTCGGGATGATGGACAAACCATCGAAACAATCGCTAGTCACTTCGACGACAAACAACTCAACAGCCCCAACGATATCGTGGTGCGTAAAGATGGCACCATATTTTTTACCGATCCAAACTATGGACGCATCGCCGGCCCGACCGGTGTCGCTCGCGAATCAGAGCTTGATTTTCGCGGCGTCTATCAGCTCACCCCAGCAGGTGAGCTCAAACTTTTGGCTAGTGATTTCAACATGCCGAACGGTCTTTGTCTGAGTTTGGACGAACACGATCTTTACGTTGCAGACACGCCCGAAAAGCACGTGCGCAAATTCACAATTACTGACGATAAACTAACCGGCGGCGACGTTTTTTGTTCGTCACCCGCTCCAGACGGGCTCAAGATTGACAGTCGAGAGTATTTATATGCCGGTGGACCTAAAGGTGTCGGCGTTACCCATCCGGACGGTACCTGGCTCGGTGTATTTCTGACTCCGGCATTTTGCGCCAATTTCACTTGGGGTGGCGCCGATTTACGAACGCTATTTCTAACCGCATCTACAGGCCTCTACCGCGTGCCAGTCAAAGTTCCCGGGATACCTTTGTTTTAGCACATTAGCGTCGGCGTCGACTCTTCAGTCAGCGCAATCACCTGTCAAGAAATTTGGCACGGACGCTAACTATTGGTTTTTGGATCAACCCCGATATGCTGTTGTCCGCGTGACCGCGCCAGTTCGATCTGTTTTTGACGCTCACGAAATCGTTGCCGCTGTTTTGTGTCCACAGCGTCTCCCTCGGCACAGTTGGGACATTGCACACCTGTTTCGTATAAGGGCGAGTTTAAGTCTTCTGCGGTAATCGGGTGGCGACAAGCAAAGCACTGCTGATAGGTACCCTGCTTGAGGTCCACGTCGACCGATACTCGTTGATCAAAAACAAAACACTCTCCTTGCCATTGATTGTCATCTGCCGAAACATCTTCCAGGTATTGCAGAATGCCGCCGCTGAGTTGGTAGACATCGTCGAAGCCTTGCTCCTTTAAATAAGCCGAGGCTTTTTCACACCGAATGCCCCCGGTACAAAACATCGCAACCTTAGGCCGCAGCTCACGATCAAGATTTTCTGCAACCCAGGCCGGGAACTCTCGGAAGTTGGTAGTCGCCGGAGAAACGGCACCGGGAAAGGTCCCAATATCGACTTCATACTGATTACGGGTGTCAATAACAACGACGTTTGGTTCCTTTAACAAATCATTCCAGGTATCAGCACTAACGTGCTCACCCTTGTTAGACAAATCCAGGCCATCAACACCAAAAGTTACGATTTCTTTCTTAAGCTTTACCTTAAACCGAAAAAAACCTTTGTTCTCCGCCTCGACCGCAGACCACTTGAAAGGCATGGTTCCAAAGCGCTCCTCTAGCCGCCATCGCATTTCTTCGAGTTCTTTACGCTCGCCGATGAGGGTGCCATTCACACCCTCATCAGCGACCAATATCGTTCCTTTCAGCGCTGTCTCGGCGCCCAAAGTCTGCCAACGCACCTGCTCCGCTTTCGGATCGGAAACTGGCGTGAACTTATAAAACGCGAGCGCGTGTTTCGAATTCACGACGCACCTGCACCACCAGCACAGGGTGGACTCAGTGGCGCCGTACCAAATCGTGCCTGCCATTCTTCATGCGAGTAGGCATGCACTGCCAAAGCATGCATGCCGCCATCAAATTCGTTTTGTAATAATCCATTGATTCGACGATGTCGCGCGATCCGCGTCTGCGCTGCAAATTCATCGGCAACGGCAACGACTTTAAAGTGACTCTCAGCTCCCTCGGGGACACTATGGTTGCCACTCTCATCCAATATTTCCAAATGAGCCAACTCAATGGCAGCAGCGAGTGCCGTTTCAATTCTTTCAGCGCGATTCATTTTTTCTCTCGAGTGGATCTTTCTTCCCGGGTGGCTTCGCGCCCGGACAAACTCGCTATTTTAAGGACTACATAGCTATGCGTCGAGATCAATCACGATCACACTAATGTTGTCGCGACCGCCTTTGTCCAAGGCCTCTTTGACCAACTGCTCGGCGGCCACATCTATGTCGTCCATCAATAACGCACGGTGTATGCGCTCAAAACTGACCAAGTCTGACAAGCCATCACTGCACAACAAAAGTCGCCCCACATTTGGCGCTGGACCATGCTCAGGTTCGAGATTACCCGGTATCCCAACAGCCTGAGTGAGCACGTTCTGATTCGGTGCGAGATGCGCTTCGTGTTTGGCGATGCGTCCTTCATCGATCATCCGTTGCGCAACAGTTTGGTCTTCGCTGAGTTGCTGGAGAACACCATTGTCAAGACTGTAAAAGCGCGAATCGCCAACGTGCGCAAACTCCCCACGCGTCGATCGTGCTCGCCATACCATCAATGTTGTACCCATCTTCCCGATGTAGTTGCGCGAACGCGCATGTTGCCACACCGCCTGGTGAGCCTGTGCAATAATATCGCTCAGGTCCGCTACACGCTGAGTGTCTGCCTCTAAGAGCTCACGGCAGGCCAACGTTGCCGAT
>JAQWQN010000230.1 GCA_029244465.1 Pseudomonadales bacterium | reverse complement strand
ACGGGTGGCGAAGAGATGTTGGCCAGTTGGGTCGTTAAGGCGAGAAAAGAGGCGTGGCCGTGTGCATCTATGAACCCGGGCAATAAGGCTTGATCTCCAAGTTGCACGACTTTGGTCTCGTTACCAACCCGCTCATCGATTTCGTTGATGGCACCGACCCAACTGATACGGTCAGCAGTGACCGCGACCGCCAGTGGCTTTGCCGATCGTCCACCGTTCATCGAGAGAACGTGGTTTGAGACGAAAACGGTATCGACTTCCGCCCAAGCCTGGACGGCAAGTGCGAGACTAGCTGCGAGACAGGTGAGTCGCTTCATAGCGCTTAAGCTCGGCTTTGACGATCGGTGCCATGATATAAAGACCAATTAAATTAGGTATTGCAACTATAAAGACCAACGCGTCAGACAAGGCAATCAATGCAGAAAGTTCGATTGCACTACCGAGTACAACAAAGCTGAGAAAGAATAGTTTGAATCCGATGTCTGCGATGGCACTGTCGCCAACCAGATAGGTAAAAGCCTTTAGCCCGTAGTATGACCAAGCAACCATGGTCGAGAAGGCGAACAAGATCGCCGCGATTGAGAGCGGAATAGGCGACCAAGACAGGGTGCTAGAGAAGGCTGAAGTTGTGAGTTCAATGCCTGCTACGTTTTGGTTAGCCAGTGCAGGATCGTAGACCGTTGTAATGATTACCAGAGCCGTCATCGTGCAGATGACGACTGTATCGATAAATGGTTCGAGCAGCGCCACAAAGCCTTCACTAACCGGCTCTTTAGTGCGCGCTGTGGAGTGCGCGATAGCTGCAGAGCCTAGACCGGCTTCGTTGGAAAATACAGCTCGTCTAAAGCCAATGATCATGACTCCGATCATCCCGCCGGTAACGCCATCAGGCGAAAATGCACCCTGCCAAATGGCAACAAACGCACCTGGAATGGCTTCGTAATTCATGGCGATGACAAGCAAAGCGGTCAGTACGTACAGCAAAGCCATGCCTGGAACGAGCTTAGCGGTGGTTGCTGCAATGGATTTGATGCCGCCGATAATCACGATGCCGACGGCGACCGCGAGCACCACGCCGATCACCCACACTTGATTCGCGAAAATACTGTCCTGTCCGCCAGTGACATCAACTAGGATCGATGCTGCCTGATTGGACTGGAACATATTGCCAATACCAAGACAACCAACCACCATGCTGAGCGCGTAGAAAATGCCGAGTCCCTTGCCTAGTTTGGGCCAGTTAAGCTCTGCAAGGCCGTGTTCGAGGTAGTACATTGGACCGCCGGAAACTTCGCCGTTCTCGGTTTTTCGGTATTTCACCCCAAGTGTGCATTCGGCCAGTTTGGTGGACATGCCGAGCAATCCTGCGGCGATCAGCCAGAAGGTAGCGCCAGGCCCCCCGACCGATATGGCCACGGCGACACCGGCGATATTGCCGATACCCACCGTGCCAGATACCGCGGTTGTTAATGCCTGGAATTGGCTGATCTGTCCTGGATCGTTGCTTTGGGCATACTTGCCACGAACGATGTCTAAAGCGTGCTTGAAACCGCGAAAGTTGATGAAGTTGAGATAAGTCGTAAAAAACACGCCGCCTGCGATTAGCCAAATAACAATCAGCGGCACATCAGTCCCCAACATGGGCACGCTGTAGAAAATAAAGTTACTAGCCGCATCTGCGATCGGCTGCATGAGTGCATCGATTTGTGCGTCGATGCTTGCGCGTTGTGCTGTAGCCATGGCGCGTTATAGTGAGACTTTGGCGGGAGAATTTCACTATGTTAAAGAGTTTTCATATCACGTTGGCTCTGTTGTCATTTACTGGGTTTTTGTTGAGAGCAGGTTGGGCGTACAAAGCATCTGACCAACTGAAAGAAACCTGGGTCAGAGTCGTACCACATATTGTCGATACGCTTTTATTGGTTCTTGGCGTGTTGCTGGCGTTAAATCTTGCCGGAGGGTTTTTTCAAGGTTGGTTAGTTGCCAAGTTGATCGCATTGATCGCCTATATTGGATTCGGTGTGATGACGTTGCGCGGCGACGGCCACCTAAGAGATGTTGGTTTTGCCGCTGCTATTCTGGCCTTTGTGTACATGCTAATCGTGGCGTTTAGTCGAGAAGTTTGGCCGTTCTGAGCAGGGATTTGCAGATGCGGTGTGAAAAAATGCAGTGTTGCTGGTTCTTGTTTGGTTTGGTCGTCTGAGCAACTGATAATGTCTGACAAAGGTCGTGTAAGCCAATAGAGATGGCAGCCTGGGAGTTCGGAAATTACGCGAGAGCTTGGGGCAGAGGTAAGGGCAGAGGTAAGGGCTAGACGCCGGATGGTTGCCCTTCTGCTTTGATTCGCAGATAGAACCATTGTGACAAGACGGCTTCGACGACAAAGCTGAAGACGAGAATACCAGCAGACGAACTGTGCGAGAGCAGCCCCATCGTCTGTAGTAGTGCAGCTAATGCGAATATAGACACAACCCTCGCCATGCTGCCGTAAGCCATACCGCCAGTGCGTCTAATGGCCATCAACCGGCTATGAAAATAGTTTCGATAGATGATGGCGATGGGCATAAGGCACATGACGAGCAGTGCTTCGATTGCGAGCGCCATCAACTCGCTGGGTATGCCCATCAGGTTGCCCCAAACCCAGTCGGCCAAAGGGGTTAAGACGAACGTGAGCATTAATATCGTGATGCCGAAACAGATGATAGCCATGAAGTGCTTCTTTTTCCTGAGGTCGTCGAAGCCAAAGCTAATGAAAAAGTGACGGAACTGGTTGGCTGCTTGCTGAAAGAGCATCGTGAAATCAAAAGTGATTCGAAGCGCCGCGATAATGGCGAGGCTGTTTGGGGCCCTCGCGACAAAGGCGTATAGGATGGGTCTCGATAAGGCAAACATGATTCCCGTGGTAGATACTGGGATAAAGAACTTTGTGAGCTCTTGGTAGGTAACCTGATCATGTTCTGGCGGTTCAGGCAGTTTGTAGTACTTTGAACGTATGATGTTGAGCGTGACAAGGAGCGTCACGACGCCGATGATTTCAGAGCCGACGATGACAATCGGTGGTGCAAGGCCAACGTTAAATCCGATCATCAATCCGGCGATAACGACGCCCAGATAAATAAAGTTGGAAATGGTTACCCATCCGGTTAAGTGCGTCTGTATAAGCAGTCCGGTCGCCATGTGGCGATGGCTATTGAGAATGATCAGCGGGCACTTAAGCACGAGATAGAATGCGACTTGGGCCGCCAGAGTTGTGTCGATGCCGAATATCCAGCGAACAAGGGCTTCGCCTGCCGGGGTGGTTGCGATTATAAATAATGGCATTGTCATCAGGACGCCGCAGACCCAGACAAAGTTGCGTGTACGCACGAGGGCAAATGGGCTGCGCGCGTAAACGTTAGTCAATTGCGAGATAAACTGCAGCCCAGCATTAAAAAAGCCGTAGACACCATAGGCTAGGGCTAAGACGGCGAGTTCGCGCACCGCTCCTGGATAGCGTGCAAGCGTTGCGTTCTGAAATTGCATGGAAAGCACGAGACCGATGCCAGTCAGCGCTAAAGGCCAATAAAAGCTCCAATACTGTCGCACGTCGTTTCCGGTTTAACCGTTTTCGGTTCATGATGGGGTTGCTGGGGAGGGCGGAAGTTACCATGCGCTCGATAGGATATACATTGTTACAGAGTGTCATCACAAAGGAGGAGTTGAACGGATGCGAATTGGCATGATGGTTGGAGAGGGAAGTGGTGCCGCGCCTGCGATCACTGGCGTCATTGAAAGAGGCAAGGCAGCAGAAGCGCTTGGGATGGACTCAGCTTGGATTGCCAACATTGCGCTTGATGCGTTGACCGCTTGCACGGCGCTTGGTGTGCAAACGAGCACGATCGAAATAGGGACGGCAGTGATGCCAACGTTTACACGGCACCCGGCTGCCATGGCACAACAAACGGCGAGCACGCAGCAAGCCTGTGAAGGGCGACTGGCACTAGGTATTGGCCTTGCGCATCGATTCATGGTCGAGAACGCTTGGGGCTTTTCTTACGATAAACCAGCACGCCACATGCGCGCCTATCTAGATATATTGATTCCGCTATTGTCTGGTGAGCCGGTGACACACAACAGTGAACACTACCAAGTGAACTTGCAGCCGCCACCGACGCCGACGGCAACGTCGGTATTAGTCGCCGCTCTCGGTCCTGTGATGCTTGGGCTAGCGGGAGAATTCACTGCCGGGACGATCACGTGGGCGACCGGATTGAAGACGCTTGAGCAACACATTGTCCCTAGTATCAACGCGGGTGCGGAGCGAAGTGGCAAGCCAACGCCGCGAGTCGTGGCTGGATTCCCTGTGGTTGTGACCGCAAAGCCTGACCGAGCAAGGGAATTGGCCGCAGAAGTTTTTGCCGTCTACGCGCAAATCCCTTCTTACCGAGCAATGCTTGATCGGGAAGGCGTGCAGGGCCTTGGTGATCTCGCCATCGTCGGCGATGAAAACACAGTGAGAAGTCAGTTGAGTCGTTTGGCGTCCGCAGGCGTTACGGACCTATGTGCGTTTCCGTTTGAGGTGGACAGTGGCGATGCCGCAAGGACAGCGGAGTTTCTCGGTGCGATGGTCGCTTAACCGCCCCGTATCTGATTGGCGCTGGACCGATTCTGTGCCCGAAGGTTCGTTCGGGAGAGGTGCCAATAAATTGTGGGGACTGTGTATCGCTCGCCGGAGCGTTAGACGATGCCGGCAAGCGAGCGTTGCTTGCGAGTTACACGGTCTGTCACGATTGTCTCAAGACAGAGCTAAAAACCAGTGCTTGTAGTGGACCTTCTGGTTTGTTCGTTTCACGCTAACCGTTGAAAGTGAGAAAGAAGGATATCGGTACAGCCGGGCTGATCGAAGGTAAACCCGCAAGTTCGCGCAGCTTCTCAACGCCCTGGCTAAGGCCAAAGGCATCTGCATTGACAATGATGGGTTGGAGGCTATTCACCAGTACGCGTCGAGATTCGAATTGAGTGGCGACAACCTGAATGGTCAAGGGCAGCTCCGTTTCTTTGATTGCGAGCACACCTGTCACCTCGAGGACGGAACTCGCGCCCACTTGCAATTGGTTAATGCCTTCCATATCCAGACTGGCTGTGAAAGTCGCGGTTGGAAATAGGCTGGTCTCAAAAAGAAACTCTTGCATCCGTTCGTCGCGGATTGGGATGAGTGTATCGACGCTCGCGAGTTGGATGTTCACGCTCAGTGCACCCTTATCGGTGAGCGTACCGGTAAGAGATTTGAATTTGTGTACCTCACCAACGCTGCCTGCTTTAACGGTGACAAAACTCAGTTGAGAAAAGTCATTGTTAAGGGTCCAATGCGCAAGCAAATTGGGCGTTGCTGTGACGGTGGTCAGAACGATTAAGAGACGCATCACGAGCAGTAACTTTGTTTGGATCATTGTTGTCCTATCAGTGGGAAGAGGGCTGTGAGTAGTATACAACGCATTGTCGTGGTGATGAGTACCAACTACGCAGGATCACACTTGCTGTCACACTTATTGAGTGCCCACCCGCATTGCGTTGGTGTCGGGGAGATTCACCGCTATTCGCAACTCCTGAATGATCGTGCCGACGCACCAGTGATTGCAGAGTATGTCAACAATCCAATCTATGCAGAATTAGATCAGTTGCCGGAATCACGGTGGCACGAAGAAATCGGTCGTCGTAGTGGTGCACGTGTCATCGTCGATAACAGCAAAAAGGTTAAGTGGCTTAGTCAAATCAGAAAAAATTCTAACTATGACATTAAGTTGGTTCATCTGGTTCGCGATCCACGCGCCTTGGTAGCGCGTTGGCTAAATACGTACACGGATGGGCGTGAGCGCCGAATACAGCGTTTGCGGGTTGCCAAGCGCATGCCAAAACATGCGCTCGAGGTACTCAGGGGTGGCTGGGAGGTGGTCTTTATATACAAGTGGTTGCGGGAGAATATTCAGGTCAATCGGTTTTTGCTGGATAGTGATTTGCAATATTCAAGAGTTACTTATCGTGATCTTGCTTTTGCGACGGAAGAAACCCTGCAAGGTTTGATGCCAGAGTTGGGGTTGGAGTTCGATAGTGCGCAGTTGCGTTTTGGCGAAAGTGATACGTTGGGAACAACTAAGATCGATCATGAAAAGACTGTTCGCCGCTCCGAAATTAAACCCGACTTAAAGTGGCAGCAACAACTTGAGCCGCAGACCCTGAGGCTAATTGAAACACATGGTCCTTTGTTGGAGTTTCTGCGGTCGCTCGACCTAGAGTTCGTGGCTGATGGTTTATCGAGTATGACAAAGTGAAGTTTTGTTTTTTTTCATCGTTTTGCTATTGATGTTTGGTCGTGCAGATGCCGATGCGCCCAAGGTTGCTGCGCTCGAACCAGCAGATTTGACCATTACCGAGGCTAAGATTTTTACGGTAAATGAAGCGCTCCCCGAAGCGTAAGTGATCGCTATCAGCGGGCACCGGAAAATCCGGTTTATCTAGGACATGCGAGTGGACACTCGGCATTTGCGAACGACGCCGCTTTGGCCGCAGCAGAGATAGATGAAGCAATTGAGGATCCACCGATTGGCAAAATAGTGTGGGCGCCCGGCGGTCAGGCGACCGGCCTCCTGCTAGAAAATGCGCAGCGCCTGGTTGAAAGCGCTATTCAGAAATACCAGTCACGGTTGAGCCCTGAACAGAGAGACAATTTTTCGACAACAGGTCGTTCTGGCTGGTCGCGAAGCGCTGCGCTATGGCGTCACGTCATTTCATGGCGCGGGGGTGGACTTTGCGAGGTTAGATCTGCTCAAAATACTGGAAGGGGAACGTTCCCTTCCGGTTCGGCTGTACGCGATGGTTCGCGTTGCAAGTAATGAAAGGATGGCAAGTCTGCTTCCTAACTATCGGATGACCTATGGGGCTAATGACTTTCTCACGGTTGGTAGACTCAAACGTCAGCTTAATGGTGCGCTTGGATCTCATGGCGCATGGTTGCTTGAGCCCTACGAAGATGATGCCAGTACAGCAGGCTTGGTGCTCGAATCGGAAGCCGACATCGAGCAAACGGTACAGCTCACCGTACAGCTAGGGTTCCAAGTCAATACCCATGCTATCGGGACACGAGCAAACCGCGCCACGCTAGATATCTACGAACGTGTTTGGAAAAACTCGGCAGTTGATTCCAGCAATCTGCGTTGGCGCATTGAGCATGCTCAGCATATCCACCCGGACAATGTGCCAAGGTTTGGCACGTTGGGGGTGGATTGCCTCTGTGCAAGGTGGGCACTGCACGTCAGATGGGCCGTAGCTAGCAAGTCGTCTCGGCACGAAGCGCACCGAAAGTACGAGTTATCGGTGGCGTGACTTGTTCGACTCTGGCGCGATAATTGGCAATGGTACGGACGTTCCTGTTGAGTCAATTAATCCCATCGCTTCTTTTGTGGTGAGTGTGTCTCGGGGCATGAAAAACGGCGACCGATTTTACCCAGAACAAGGCATGACACGAGTGGAGGCGCTACGCAGCTATACGCTGGACAACGCCTACGCTGCCTTTGAAGACAAAGAAAAGGGTTCGATATCGCAAGGCAAACTTGCGGACGTGGTGGTTTTATCGAAAGACATCATGCGCGTTCCGATCGATGAACTGCAAGATACGCAAATCGACCTCACCATCCTTGGTGGTGAGGTCGATTATGTAAGAGGAATTTAGACAGGGTCCGCAATCTTGAGCAGTTGCTTGCCGATGTTTTGTCCTGTGAAGAGTCGAGTCAAAGTGCTCGGAATGTTCTCGAAACCGGCCTGCAGATCGACTTGGTAATTTAGCTCACCTGTTTCAATCCAACCGATAAGTTCCTCGACTGCTTGCGCAGCCCGGTCCATATAGTCGATGAC
>JAQWQN010000207.1 GCA_029244465.1 Pseudomonadales bacterium | reverse complement strand
AAGATCGAGCCGCAGCTGACTGAGGCGCAGTATCAAGAAAAGCGCGGACGGGAAGCAGCGCTCAAAAAATGTCGGCAAGCTATCGATCGCGTTCAGAATTTGTTTCAGTCCCAGAGCGATATCGACTACGCCGAAGAACAGGCGCTCACTTCTATCGAGAACCAGATTGTAAACACTAGGGCGAATCTAACGCACGTTCGCAATCAGCGAGAGGAACTGGAGATGCAAGCGGCGCAAATGGATTTGTCCGGAAAACCAATTTCAAATACGTTTCTAGACAACATCGAATCGGCGTCAACACAAGAGCGAAATCTTCAGGAGCAGATTAAAATGCGCCATGCAGAGAAGTTGACTGTGCGCGCGGACTATAATTTTGAGCGCCAGGTTTTTGAGCTCGCTGATTGTGAGCGAGGTTTACCTGATCGAGAGCTTGTCCCTAGGTAGTTTTGTAATAAACCGTTAACTGTCAAAAAGCGCTTTGGCAATGCTCGTCCACTGAGTTTCCCATTCTTTCGTAGGTGGGTCGTTAAAGTTCGATCTCACAAATTGCAAAATTCTCCCCTCCGCATAGGCAAGCAGTAAGTTAGCCCCTGCGTTGATTTGTATCGAAGGGAGTGACGGTTGACGCGCATTGTGCTCGCGCAGCACGAGCCTTAGTTGGGTTTCCACACGATTCATAAGCTGGTGCATGCGTGCTCTTAGGCGCTCTGTTTCTCCGGCCAGGGCATCGCCGACAAATAATCTCGCGAACCCGGGGTTGCGCTCAACAAAACTCAAAATCAGAAATATGATGTTACGACACCGATCGTAGGCTTCGGGTTGTTCACTCAAGATCATGTTGATCCGAGAGAAAAGAGTGTCTTCAGCGAACGCGATTAGTCCCTCGAGCATTTTGGCTTTGCTGGGAAAGTGGCGATATAGGGCGGCCTCCGAAACACCAACAGCCTCGGCTAAATTGGCGGTCGTTATTCGATCACCAGGATGGTTTTGTAGCATTAAAGCCAATGCTTCCAGGATTTGTTGACGGCGATTGACCTTAGCCATCTGAACCCGGGAAAATTTGTGTGCCGACACCGACCGCGGTAAAGAGCTCTAACAACAATGCGTGTGGCACGCGGCCGTCGACTATTTGTACACTTTTCACACCTCCTTCGACGGCGTCTAGGGCGCATTGGACCTTCGGCAACATGCCTTCGTTGATTGTGCCGTCGTCGATGAGAGCGTTGATCTGTGCGGCCGTGAGGGTGCTGATCGTGTCACCGTTATGGTCCAAAATGCCAGGTGTGTTGGTGAGCAGAACAAGTTTTTCCGCTTGCAGTTCTTCCGCAATTTTACCCGCGACGATATCAGCGTTGATGTTATAAGACTCGCCGTCTTCGCCCACTCCGATCGGCGCGATCACGGGAATAAAGGCAGATTCGATGAGGGCGTCTAGGATTTCAGCATCGATTTTTGTTATCTGGCCCACGTGCCCGATATCAATGATTTCAGAAGCGTAAAGTTCAGGCTCCATCTCGAGTTTGCGCGCTCGAATCAATTGTCCGTCTTTGCCCGTGATGCCCACCGCGCGCCCGGCATTGCGGTTCAGGAGGGAGACGATTTCCTTATTAACGAGACCACCAAGAACCATCTGAACAACGTCCATAGTTGCAGCGTCGGTCACGCGCATTCCGCCGACAAATCGCGATTCTATGTTTAGCTTCTGCAGTAGTTCGCCAATCTGTGGCCCACCGCCATGAACGATGATTGGATTGATGCCGACGAGTTTTAATAGAACGACGTCTCGTGCGAAAGAATGCTTGAGGGTCTCCTCCGTCATGGCATTGCCGCCATACTTTACAACGACGGTTTTACCGTGGAACTGTTGCAGATAAGGTAACGCTTCGGTTAAGACGCGCGCCGTTGTAGATGATTCCAAATTGTGCATATCCATCGCCGATTGTTAGCGAAAGCTGAGTGTTGGGTCTATTGCCTCGAGTTGACCTGTAAAGAGCTCCTGAATACGTTCGAGTGCCGCCGGACCATCCGCTTCAAAACGAAGGCTCAAAACTGGGCTGGTATTGCTTGCTCGTATCAAACCCCATCCATCAGCGAAGTCTACTCGGATACCGTCAATGGTGGTCAAGGTGCCATCTGCCCAGTCTGCTTCAACTTCGAGGCGTCCCAGAATCTCGAATTTCTCGGCGTCGGTTGTCGCGATTTTTAATTCCGGGGTTGCGAAGGTTACTGGAAACTGCGCAAAGAGGTCATCCACTGTGTCACCGCTAGATCCAATGATCTCTAACAGACGTGCAGCGCTGTACAGGGCGTCGTCGAATCCATACCACCGTTCAGCGAAACAGATGTGTCCGCTAAACTCGCCGCCGAGAAGCGCACCCGTTTCTTTGATCTTGGCTTTGATATGGGAGTGGCCGGTCTTCCACATAATTGGGCGACCACCTAATTCGCTGATAATCGTATTGAGATGGCGGCTGCATTTGACGTCATAAATGATGTCCGATCCGGGGTGGCGACTGACTATATCTTGGGCGAAGAGCATAATGAGTTTGTCCGGCCAGATGATCTCGCCGCTGCTTGAAACCACGCCGACCCGGTCGCCATCGCCGTCGAACGCGAGGCCGATGTCAGCGTTTTCCGCCTGTACTACAGTAATAAGATCTGCCAGATTCTCTGGCTCCGCAGGGTCCGGATGGTGGTTTGGAAAGTCGCCGTCGACATCACAGTAAAGAGCAACAACTTCGCACCCGAGTTCTTCGAATAGGCGGGGCGCAAGTTTGCCGGCTACGCCATTACCACAATCGATTACGACCTTGGGTGGTTGCGCGATTGCGATGTCATCGACGATCTTGTCGACATAACTATCGTCGAGGTCTGCAGCCTCGACCTCGCCAAGTGTTGCCTGTTCGTTCAATTGATTGTTAATCAGTCGTTTATAGAGATTTTGGATTCGCTCTTCGGCGAGCGTCACGCCTCCGATCATCATTTTCAAGCCGTTGTACTCGGGCGGGTTGTGACTACCCGTTATCATGATGCCCGTGCCCGTCTCGAGTGCATGGGTTGCATAGTAGAGAAGTGGTGTTGGAACCTGACCGATGGTGATGACCGCCATCCCCTCTTCCGACAATCCCCGGGTTAAGCTCTCGCTAAGCGGCCTGCTTGAATGCCGTCCGTCCCAGCCGATGGCTGTTTGACGTTGTCCAGCGGCTAGCGCCTCCGCGGCGAATGCTCGTCCAATCCAATACACGACTTCTTCGGTTAGGTTTTTTGTGGTGATACCGCGTATGTCGTAGGCGCGAAAAATTGCTGGGTCGAGGTCGAGTCCGGTGGCGAAAGGGCCGTTTCCCTCTGAGACCTCGATGCCGAAGTTGTCTAGGAGATCGGCGTTGGCGACCTCTAAGAAGTCATCATCCGCCAACTTGCTGCTTTTGGGGTCTGCTTTGTGCGTGTCTTTCGGCTCTTCGGCAGCTTCTTTTTCAGGCGTGTCATTCGCTTGCGCGGTCTTGCTGTCAGGTTCCAATGAAGTGGCGACGTCTTCTAGAATACCCAGATTAAACCCTGCTATTCGCACAGAACGGCCCCGGGCAATTCGACTGGCAATGTGTGACAGGAGCTCGGCATCCCGACGTACGTGACCACCGTATATGGCGAAGCAGACGAATATAACAGCGATTACGAGGGTGATAGCCATGGCTAAGGGGATAAGCAGTCTGCCTAAGCTAACTTTGTCGGGAACGAGGTCAGGGTGCGCTGCGAAGCTCAACGACCAATGGGGTGCGAAAAGTTGGGCGTCTATTTTTAACGCTTCTGAACCGCTGCGTCCCCATTGCATAACGACGGTACTCGGGTTACCTGCAAAGGTCTGCTCGATTTTAAAAGTTCCTTGTGTGGCCTGAAGGTGCGACAGTGGTTGTAGAAAAAATTGACTGTCGAACACGACAAGCAACACGCCAGCGATCATGGCGTTTGGCGTTATAGGTTGGGCCGCGTAAATTAGATTGCGTTGGTTGAGACTGACTTCTGGGCCGATGAATTCCTGAGTCTCGGCACGCCGGATCAGATCAAGCGCGGCAAAAGAGATCGGTACTTCACTGTTTAGATCAACCTCGGCACCAGCACGTTCGATCAGGTCGACTCGAAGAATAAATGGGTGTTGGTTTGCGAGTAGGTCGCCGTAGCGTGCGCGCGCTTCACCGTCTGGGTTAGTCATCGCCTCTAACGTCTGCGATGATTGTGCCATTGTACCGACCTGGGCACGAAGCTCTGCGATACGACCATTCAAGAGTTGCGTGTACTGATTAAGTACTTCCTCGCGTTTTAATGGCTCGTCACTAGCGTTGGGTTGGAGGATGATGAGGTACCAAACGAGTGCAAAAGTCGCGACAAGAGCCAGAGTCGCGAGGACGCTGGCTAACAACGCTAGGCCGATTGCACCATTGCTGGGGCTCGACTTCGTTGTAAGCAGGTTGTTTTTCTTCGCTCGTTTTGTTGCCACGGCCTCTGCCCGCTTCCGAATACTCTATTTTGCCACACTGTGCTGCTTAGTATCGGCTAACTTCGCGCTGAAGATCTCACTCAAGTTTGTGATGAGATTATCTGCAAGTAGTTGTTTGGATTGTTTCGGTAGCGTGATTTCACCTTGGTCGTAGATCAGAGTTGCGGCGTTGTCGGTGCTGTTAAAACCAATCGTCGGGTCGGAAACATCGTTCAAGACGATGGCATCTAGTTTTTTTCTCTCTCGTTTTGCACGCGCATGCTCGAGTGTGTCATTGGTTTCTGCCGCAAATCCGATGACTAAGGGACGGGCGGGATGCTCCGCCACGTGGGCAATAATGTCTGGGTTCTCAACGAGTTCCAAGGAAACTCCCGCTCCAGGCTCGCCAGAGCGTTTCATTTTTTGCGTTGCGCTAGTGGCAGGGCGGTAATCTGCAACGGCCGCAACGCCAATGAAAATATCGGTCTCCGGTACCGAAGCAATCGCTGCGGTGAACATATCCTCGGCACTGACGACATCGATTCTGTTTATATCTGGGTGGGTTTGGGTGACCCTGGGTCCAGCGATTAAGTTGACTTTTGCCCCAGCGCGGAGCGCCGATTCGGCGAGGCAGATACCCTGCAAACCTGAACTGTGGTTGCTGATGTAACGTACAGGGTCAATCGCTTCTACGGTGGGTCCAGCCGTAATGGTAACGGTCAGTCCACGCAGCCGATCATTTTCTTGATTGGTTTGCGGGTTCGTTTGGCTGGTGGTTAGGTCGATAACGTCGACGGCAGAGGCAAGCGCGACGGCAATATCCTCTGGTTCTGTCATTCGACCAGGGCCGAATTCTCCACATGCCTGCTCGCCTGATTCTGGGCCGATGAGCTGATAGCCGTAAGACTGGACCGTTTCGAGATTGGCAGCGGTTGCGGGGTGCTGATACATCTGCTGGTTCATAGCCGGGGCGAGAAATATCGTTGCTTCAGTCGCCAGGCAAAGG
>JAQWQN010000187.1 GCA_029244465.1 Pseudomonadales bacterium | reverse complement strand
TCGGTAGCAAGTTGCAACTCCGTCGCACTCTCAGCGGCGGTCCTCGCAATGACCCCAACAGCTGTCTCGCGCGCGCCTTGAACCGTAGACAGAAGGGTACGCAAACGGTGCCTTTCTCCTTCGTCTTGGATCCGTTGCGAAATCCCAACGTGGGTCTCATTTGGCATGAGCACCAAATACTTCGACGCTAAGGCAAGTTGCGTTGACAGGCGCGCGCCTTTTGTCGATATCGGGTCCTTCTCTACCTGGATGAGAATTGTCTGTCCATCATGCAGCAGCTCCCGTATGTCCGCTTTCGCGGCCTCCCGCTCTGACCCATCATCGGCCAATAGGACCCGAGGTGAATCAATATCCCGCGCGTGCAAGAAGCCAGGTCGATGCAACCCTATGTTCACAAACGCAGCCTGCATACCCGGCACAATCCGTTCAACCCGACCTAAATAGATGTTGCCGGTCACACTATACCCTTCAGCTCGAGCGACGTGGATTTCTTGGAGGAGCCCATGCGCGACCAGCGCGACTCGAGTCTCAAACGGATTAACATTGATCAGGAGTTCTTCAGCCATGGCAGCGCATACCCCAAGTATCTATATTGAGCGTTCGCAATAACGCCTCAGTTTCTTGCACGGGCAGACCCATCACAGCACTGAAGCTACCTTCTATCCGCTCCACGAATATACCCCCAATCCCCTGAATCCCATAGCTTCCTGCCTTGTCTTGGCCTTCACCCGTGGCTATATAGGCATCTATGTCGTGGCGACTCAGGGCTTTAAACGTCACTGTCGAGGACACCACTGTTGATTCAAGGCGTTGACCGTTGCTAACAGCTACGCCCGACAAAACCGTATGTGTCTTGCCCGCCAGCCTGGTTAACATCGCCTTGCCTTCATTTAGACCAGCCGGTTTGCCAAGAAGTTCATCGCCAAGCAAGACGATCGTATCCGCACCGATTACTGCCACAGGCGAATCCGCCTTGCTTAACTGCCATCCTGCATGGCATTTCTCTTGCGCTAACCTCTCGACATATTCCTCTGAGGATTCATCGGCCAACTTCGTTTCATCGACATCCGTGACATGCACATCGAACGGGAGGCCAATCTGGCGCAATAGTTCGGCTCTTCTAGGCGATTGCGATGCTAGAACAAGTCGGTTGCTCATTCGATTCGCACCGACGTCCTTATTCGCATCAGCAAAAGATAGATAAAAGGCCAAAGTAGAGTAGACGAAAGCACCGTGCCAAACATCGCGAAACCAAAGGGTTGATTCGAAGCCAGATACAACGTGCCAGCACGCACCAGTTGTGCAAGTAATATCAAAACCAAGACAACGCCACATTGTTGCAACACAGAATACATTCGTAGCCGTTCAAAAAATCGCCACGTAACGTAGGTGAAACTAGCCAATAAAAATCCATTCAGCCCCAACGGTTCACCCTGCAACCCATCCATCAACAGGCCCATGAACCACGCTGCGATCAAACCTATGCGATGGGGCAATTCCATTGCCCAAAAAAACAAAATCAAAAGCACCCAACTGGGGCGAAACCAACCCAACCATTCCGGTGACCCATCCGGTAGGCGAAAAACTGCCAGCGTCATCGCCATCAACAAAGTCATCAGGATGACCCAACCGCCGGTAAACGGATTCATGGCGCCACCACTTGCGGTTCAAAGATCACCAGTACATGGCGTGAACGATCGAGCTCTGCACTCGGTTTAACCACAACTTGGGCGTAGGCTGACGTCGGCTCGACCAGCACGGACACCACGACCCCAACCGGATATCCGGTCGGAAAACGACCGCCAAGACCAGAAGTTTCAAGAAGGTCACCTTCTAGGATGTCCGCTGATACCGGCACATTTTCCAGCTCCAACCGGTCCCGCAAGCCGGTACCACCAGCAATACTACGGACACCGTTACGATTCACTTGTACGGGCACTGCATGGTTGTGATCGGTCAAAAGAAGTACTCGACTTGAAAACGGCGCCACAGTGATGACTTGGCCAAACAAACCGCTGGCATCGAGCACCGGCTGACCCGTTTGGATCCCAGCATCCGCGCCCTTGTCAACGATGACCTGGAAACTACCTGTATTCGGTACAATCCCAACAACCTCCGCGATCAAAACTTCATAGGGCAATCGTCCTTGGGAACCCAGAAGTTGTCGTAAGCGATCGTTCTCAGCCTTTAACGCGACAAACTGCTGGGAGATATGCGTGAGTTCAAGAATATGGCGTTGTAGCGTTAGATTTCGTTCGCGCAACTGTGACTGAATCGAAAAGACTGAGCGTGCTTGACCGGCAAGCAGATAAGGGGACTCCGCTAAAAAATAGACCGGACTCGCGACACCTTCTACTTGTTCTCGGACCGGTTGCACCAGACCTGTTGAAGACTCAATTGCAAGAAGAAGCACCGACAGTAAGGCCAATCCCGTAAGGAGGTATCCAGCACCACTTTCTCTTACGAACAGCGCCTTGATGAGCCTGCCTTCCTCTTCCTATGTCTATCTTTTCCTACTGGGTAGACAGCAAATCCACATTGCCTGCTGCATCCATGAGGTCTAACGCCTTGCCACCACCACGCGCGACACACGTCAACGGATCTTCCGCGATGATAACCGGCAAGCCTGTCTCTTCCGCAAGTAAAGCATCCAAATCTCTTAACAACGCGCCCCCACCCGTTAGCACCATCCCCGTTTCGGCAATATCTGAGGCAAGCTCAGGCGGACATTGCTCCAACGCGCTCTTCACCGATTGCACGATCATCGACAGTGGTTCTTGCAAGGCTTCCAATATTTCATTGCTACCTAGCGTAAAAGATCGCGGTACGCCTTCCGCCAGATTACGACCCCGCACATCGATTTCTCGAGCGTCTTTTTGCGGGTAAGCCGCGCCAATCTCTTGCTTGATTCGTTCAGCCGTCGCCTCCCCGATCAAACTACCCTGAGTCCGACGGACATAGGCTACAATCGCTTCGTCGAATCGATCGCCGCCGACGCGAACGGTATCTGACAGTACAACCCCATTGAGCGAAATTATCGCGATTTCAGTCGTGCCGCCTCCGATATCCACGACCATGGTGCCAATCGCTTCCTGTACCGGCAAGCCAGCGCCAATGGCGGCTGCCATCGGCTCTTCAATCAACCGAACATCTCGAGCACCAGCCGACAATGCACTCTCTCTGATCGCTCGCCGTTCAACTTCAGTGGACTTACATGGCACACAGACGAGAACCCTCGGACTTGGCCGAATGAACGAATTCTCATGCACTTTGCTGATGAAATATTTCAGCATCTTCTCGGTCACCAAGAAGTCTGCAATGACCCCATCTTTTAACGGTCGGATGGCTGTGATATTGCCCGGGGTTCTGCCAAGCATACGTTTAGCATCCAGCCCCACCGCTGCCACACTTTTCTGGCTGCCGTTCAGCCGAATCGCTACCACCGAAGGCTCGTTGAGCACGATACCTTGTTCACGTACATAGATCAGGGTGTTGGCAGTACCGAGGTCGATTGAGAGGTCCCGAGAGAACAACCCGCGGATTTTCTTGAACATCAGGCGCTGCAGTCCATTTACAAAGTGTAATCATAGAGCATATCGGCAGCCAGTGCAGGGGATAACACGGTTAAAGTTACACACAAAAGCGTCCAAAACGGACAGCGGATTCCGCTCTGGAAATTTCAGAGTGGGTACACTAAGGTTCGCGTCCCCACAAATTGGATCAACAAAGGTGGCAGACTCTAGCGACCACAATATCGACCTCGTTCATCTCGCGCGCCTTGCCCGGCTGTCATTGGATCGCGACGACCAAAGGGCCACGACAAGCGATCTTGAGAACATCATCGATATGATTGACTCGATGCAAAAAATCGATACGAGCGATGTAGCGCCAATGGCGAACCCACTTGATGCCAACCAACGCTTGCGCGCTGATCGGGTCACGGAAGAAGTCGACCGTAACCAGTTCCAGGCGTCTGCACCGTCCACGCAAGACGGCTATTACCTTGTGCCGCGAGTTATCGAATGACCAAGCCATTTACCACAGTACATGACCTTGCGAGCGGCTTAGCCGCTGGTGCTTATTCGAGTGTGGAACTCACGAAGCACTTTCTCGAACGCATTGCGCAAGATCAAAACAACGCTTTCGTTACTCTCACCACTGACTCGGCACTCGCGAGTGCAGCCAAACAAGACCGCGCACGAAGAAATGGAGACGCAGGCTGGCTGGCTGGCGTTCCAATGGCGCACAAAGATATTTTCTGCACCAAGGATATTCGCACTACGGCCGGTTCTCGCATGCTGGCGGATTTCATTGCGCCTTACAACGCAACCATAGTCAATCGCATCAACACGCAAGGGATGGTGATGTTGGGTAAAACCAACATGGATGAATTCGCGATGGGGTCATCTAACGAGAATAGCTATTTCGGTCCGGTCACGAACCCCTGGGGGGAGGCACTGGTACCTGGCGGCTCTTCCGGCGGGTCTGCAGCGGCAGTCGCTGCAGGCTTAACCCCAGCAGCAACCGGCACAGATACCGGTGGCTCAATCCGACAACCCGCTTCTTTGTGCGGTATCACAGGCCTCAAACCAACCTATGGTCGAGTTTCTCGGTACGGCATGATCGCGTTCGCTTCAAGTCTCGATCAAGCGGGCCCGATGACTCACGATGCTATAGACGCCGCCATTCTCCTGGCAGCAATGGCTGGATTTGATGAACGCGACTCAACCAGCGCAGATCGCGAAGATGCTTGGATGGCAGACGCCCTACAAGGCAAACTCTCCAGACCGGCAGGCCTCAAGATAGGATTGCCACGACAATACTTCGACCACGCCAATGAGTCAGCAGCCCCTCTCGAAGGTGTGCGTCATTGCCTAGAAGCACAAGGCCACACCTGCGTCGACATAGATTTACCACATACCGACGCCGCAATTCCCGCCTACTATGTGATCGCAGGGGCAGAAGCCTCAACCAATTTGTCTCGCTACGATGGCGTTAGATTCGGACATCGTAGCGACGAGTCAGAATCTCTCGAAGATCTCTATCAACGCTCGCGAAGCGAAGGATTCGGCGCCGAAGTTAAGCGTCGCATTTTGACTGGGACGTACGCGCTCTCGGTGGGCTACTACGACGCCTACTATTTAAAGGCGCAAAAAATAAGACGATTGATTGCTAACGACTTCACGCGGGCGTTTACAACAGTCGATGTCCTTTTGGCGCCCACTACGCTTGGCGGCGCCTTCGCGCAGGGCAGTCTCACAAAAGATCCGGTCGCCATGTATCAACAAGACAAATTCACCGTGCCGGTATCCCTGGCCGGTCTCCCAGCATTATCTATGCCCTGTGGTTTTGTCGCCAATCTACCTGTCGGCGCACAGTTAATAGGGCCCGCTTTTAGAGAGGATCTTATTCTTGGATTAGCCGACGCTTACCAAGCCGAAACCGATTGGCACCAAACCCATCCGGAGCAAATCGTATGAATTGGGAACCCGTGATTGGCCTAGAAATCCACGTCCAACTCGCAACCGACAGCAAGATTTTTTCTGGCGCATCGACCACTTTTGGCGCGGAACCTAATGCGCAAGCGTGTCCAGTCGACCTCGGCTTACCCGGTGTCTTGCCTGTGCTCAACGAAAAAGCAGTCATCATGGCACTCAAGTTTGGTTTGGCCATTGAAGCAGAGATCAACTTGGACTCTATCTTTGACCGCAAAAACTATTTTTACCCAGATCTCCCAAAGGGTTATCAAATCAGCCAATTCGAGACACCGATCGTAGGCCACGGTAAAATCACCCTGACACTGGATGATGGCACTGAGCGGCAAATCGGCATAACCCGCGCGCACCTGGAAGAAGATGCCGGGAAATCGGTACACGATCTCTTTCCCGGGCAGACAGGGATCGATCTCAACCGCACGGGCACCCCATTATTGGAAGTGGTCTCCGAACCAGACTTTCGCACCGCCCAAGAGGCAAGCGCCTATTTTCGCCAAATCCACAATCTCGTTCGCTATCTTAAAATCTGCGACGGCAATCTCGCGGAAGGTAGCATGCGTTGCGATGCCAACGTTTCAGTGCGTCCGGTCGGACAGGCTGCGTTGGTGAACGAACCGAAATAAAAAACATCAATTCCTTTAAGTTCGTAGAACAGGCGATCGAATCCGAAATCGAACGCCAAATAGATGTACTCGAAGCGGGTGGGGAAATCAAACGCGAAACCCGCTTGTACGATTCAGATCGCAATGAGACACGCTCAATGCGAAGCAAGGAAGTCAGTGAAGACTATCGCTACTTCCCGGATCCAGACCTCCTACCACTCAAAATCAGCCAAGAATTTTTAGACGCCATCGCAGCCGAGTTACCGGAACTCCCTATGGCGCGCCGCAAGCGCTACGTCGAGACTCTCGCGCTGTCTGACTACGATGCTAATTGGTTAAGCAACAATCCTGATGTTGCTGAATTTTTCGACGCAACGGTAATCGTCAGCAACAACGCTAAGAGTGCCGCAAACTGGGTCATGGGTGATTTGTCCGCACACCTGAACAAAGCAGAACTCGACATATCGGCATCGCCAGTGAACCCAGATCAACTCGGCGTTCTGATCCAGAGAATCGATGACAACACTCTCTCTTCAAAGACGGCTAAACAGCTGTTCGCTGCGCTCTGGCGAGACGCCGGAGACGTGGATGAGTTGATCGACCACCTCGGCTTGAAGCAGATGTCTGATAGCGGCGAGCTCGAGAGCATCGTCTCGCAGATCATGGCAGATAACCCAGATCAGGTTGCACAGCTGCGCAACGGCAAAACCAAGGTCTTAGGATTCTTAGTTGGTCAGGCAATGAAGGCAACACAAGGAAAGGCTAATCCTCAACAAGTCAACAAGCTCATTCGCGCCAGGCTCTAGCGCAATGTTGCTCGACGCGGCTTACGTTTTTTCTCTTTTTGCAAAAACTCTTCCGCCGCACGCAACACATCGCGCCGACTAATCTGCCCGACGAGTTTCCCTTTTGAGGTCACTGGATAGCGCCGACGATGCTCTTTTATAAACTTCTCAGCCAACGTGTAGATATCCATATCCACTTCAATCGTATCAACATCAGTGCGCATGTAGTCCGACACGATGCCGACGGACTCATCGTAATAACTGTCTTGGACAACAACTTGCATTAAGTCCACTTCAGACAAGATGCCAACCAGCATGCCCTCGCCATCAACCACTGGCGCACCAGATATTGCATGTTTGAGAAACTGATCCATCGCTTGCACTACATTCGTGTTTGGCTGAAATGTCACCAAGCGCGTCGCCATGTAGTCTCGTACTTTGACTGACTTCATCAGGATCTCCCTAAAGTGTCCAGTCTTGAAGGTTCCCTCAGGCACATCGACTTTGCAAAGGGAGAAAAAATGGAGCCTCTCGCCATTTAAGAACTCGCTCACCTTCGGTGTAGATCACCTCGCGATAGAGTAGTAAGCTTGGTTGCTAACAGATCAGATAGAGGGGACTATGAGCGATCAGCCACTACCGGCCGTGCCGTACATAAAAATTCCGGAGGCCGGCGAACCGTATCTCGAGGGTCACAAGTGTGGCAGCTGTGGTGCAACATTTTTGGGCGAGAGAAGCGTATGCTCTAAATGTGGAGCGCGCGATCAAATGTCCACAGTCACCTTGCCCAATTCAGGCAAACTCTATTCGTATTCTATCGTGCACCGATCCTTTCCAGGCATCGATGTACCTTACATTAGCGCGATTGTTGACTTGGACGATGGCACCGCCATCAAAGGTAATCTGATCAACGTTGAGCCTGACCCTGAAAAAATTGAATTCGATATGCCAGTAGATGTAGTGTTTGATGACGCCCTTGGCCGCAAGGATCGGGACGGCAACTCCTACATATCGTACTTTTTCCAACCGAAAGCTGGCTAACGCCAGAAAGCACACTAAAGCTCAAGGAGAAGAAACATGACTGACGCATACATTGTTGGCGTAGACATGATCAAGTTCGGCCGATTCCCAGAGAAAACGGTCCCGCAAATTGGCGCCCAATCAGCGCTACTCGCATTAGATGACTGCGGCTTATCCATTCAAGATATGCAAGCACTCTATTGTGGCAACCTAGGCCAGGCCTCTGGCATGGTCGGGCAACGAATACTGCAAGAGATCGGCCAGACCGGCATACCGGTTGTCAACGTCGCAAACGCCTGTGCCACGGGCGCCACTGCCTTCAGAGAAGCTTGGGCCTCTGTTAAGGCCGGTCTATACGACTGTGTCTTGGCTGTTGGCGTAGAACAGATGGGTAAAGGTCTTCTGGGCGGCGCTGGCGGCGCAACGGGCATACCGAAAGAAGGCTTGCTGGGCTCGGGCACAATGCCTGCGGTCTTTGCCGAGGCCGGAATGGAACACGCGCGCAAGCACGGTACAACCTTCGAGCAGTTTGCAAAAGTCTCCGTCAAGAATCATCACCATTCAACGCTGAACCCTAAGGCGATGTACCAGATCGAGACACCGCTTGATCAAGTTATGAATGCGGAAATGATTTCCTACCCCAACACCAAGCTGATGTGTTCAGTGAATGTTGACGGATCAGCGGCAGCAGTCATCTGTTCCGAAAAGAAAGCCGCAGAGCTCGGCCTAATGGCTCGCGCCGTTAAGGTTCGTGCTTCCGTGCTCGCATCTGATCCATGGCAGGAACGCGATCTCGTCATGCCAGACGTCAATTCATGCACCCGTCGCGCAGCCGCGGAAGCCTATGAAATGGCAGGACTAGGCGCTGACGATATCGACCTTGTCGAGTTGCACGACTGCTTTGCGACAGCAGAAGTTCTCCACTATGAGAATCTCGGCTTGTGCGGGGATGGTGAGGCTGGCCGTATGATCGACGACGGCGAAGTCGCCCTCGGCGGCAGCATCCCAGTTAACGTGTCCGGCGGCCTCTTATCCAAAGGGCATCCATTAGGGGCAACAGGGATCGCCAACATCTACGAAGTCAGCACGCACCTTCGAGGTGAAGCCGGTGGACGTCAGGTAGAAGGCGCCAGGATTGGCATGACCCACGTAATCGGTCTCGGTTCTGCTTGCGGTATCCACATATTGGAAAAAGCATAGCCCGCTAGACCTATGAACTAAGGGTCGATTCCTTACGGAGTCGACCTTTTTTCTGCTTAATCTGCACGCTCCACGGCACGACATGCTGCCAGCACAGACCAAAGTCAACTTAAGATACAACGACTATGCGCATAGGCATCGTTTCTGATACTCACAACAATCTCAAAAACGTCGCTAAGATCGTTGAACTGTTCAATGCCTCCGGCGTCTCTCGTGTCATTCACACGGGTGATGTCACACAGGCTAAAACCTTGGATGTGTTTGCCGATCTCAATGCACCCATGTTTGGCGTTTATGGCAACAACGACGAGGAACGCGAAAGCTTGGACGCAGCAATCGCTCGACACAACTTTCAATTCTGTGAACCACCCTATACCACCGTGTGGCATGGACGGGACATCATCGTCGTGCACGACCCATTGGAATTCGAAGGTCATCTCAGCGAACACCATGAACTGGCCCTACACGGCCACACCCACCGTTATCGCCTGGAAGACTGGGGATCGCAAACCATTATCTTCAATCCGGGCGAATGCGCAGGACACATGCAGGGCTTGAATGCCATTGGCATCGTGGACCTGACAACCTTAAAGACCCAAATTGTAAAATTCTGATCCGTCTGGCTAGCGACAGCGCGACGGCACTACCCGGGCCCTAGTACATCCAATATCTGGCCGATGCGCTCAGCATTCTTGCCAAGGTCCGACTGTCCGACACGCGATACACTGCGAATATCAACGACAGAACCTGCGCCTTCAGCTCGTATTCGTATCGCCACGTCGTCCTTGAATCCGAACCAGAAGGTTGTATCCGTCGCCTCAATCCGACCGAGCGATTCATCGGCAGAAACAACCTCCAGACCCAGCGACTCTAATCCCGGGACGGCACGCGCAAACATTTCGCCAGGGCTGGCACCGGAAACCAAAGGCTTTATATGCGGATAGGCGGCGCGCTGCTGTTCCGCGAGTTGCATCGCGTCGTACGCTATGGGGTTAGCCCCCTCAGCCTCTCGTATGGCAACGATCTGATCGAATTGTGGAGGATCCAATGTATCCGTGCTGATATTGTGGATCGGTGGCACGCCACTCGCCGTCATAAACTGATTGCCCATAAGGCCTAAGATCACGACCCCAATAGCAACGGCAGACAGACAACTCTTCCGGTCCGCGCTAAGCCCTTTTGAATTCGCATAGACAGCCCCAATCACACCGAGGAAGAACGCGATCGTAGCAAGCACTACGCCGACGCCAAGCAATGCAAACCCACCCATAAATGACCAGAGTCCAAAACGACTGCCCAGTGCGCCAATGGGCAGCGCCACCAATCCAACCACAGCGCCGACAAACAAAGCCTTCGCCCACCAACGACGGTCGTCCTGTTTTTCAACTGCTTCACTCATTACATATTCCTCTGAATTACCCGCGCGTTTTTACGTGATCGTGGAGCCGCCATCAACCACTATGTTCTGTCCAGTGGTGAAATTACCGGCCGCCGACGCAAGGTAAATCGCGGAGCCAGCGATTTCCTGGGGCTCACCAATGCGTCGGAGCGGATCACCCGAGGTTCGCTCAGCTAGAATCTCAGGATTTTCCCATAGCGCCCGGGCAAAATCAGTCCGCACCAAGCCTGGGGATATGGCGTTGACTCGAATGTTGTGGGGGCCATACTCAACTGCGAGGTTGCGCACCAATTGTACATCCGCGGCCTTGGATATGCAGTACGCACCCAGCGAATCGCTGCCACGCAGGCCGCCCACACTGGAGATAACCACGATGACGCCGTCCTTTCGTGCCACCATCTCCGGCAACACCATTTGCGCCAACCAATGATTCGATTGAATATTGATACTCAGAACTTTCTCAAACGCCTCATCCGGCATATCTTTCATTGGACCGTAGTAAGGATTGACCGCTGCGTTACAGACCAGGATATCGATCTTGCCTAACTTGGCCTGGGTCTGATCAACCAATTCTCGCAACGCCTCTTTCTGCCCGACGTGCGCCGAAATACTGATCGCACCACCCGGCCCCTCGGCCAGTTCAGTATTAATAGCGTCGGCAACCGATTGGCAAGCGTCCGCTTTGCGGCTGGAGATCACCACTTGCGCACCGTGGCGAGCCATTTCCTCGGCAATCGCCCTACCGATACCCTTACTGGAACCCGTAATCAGAGCGACCTTCCCGGTCAAGTCAAATAGATTGGACATTGCGCTACCTTGAAGCTTTAAAAAATCAAGTCTGCGTGGCAGGGCATCAAGACGCAAACGCTGCCTGGTGCAAGGCGAGTACAACCGCTTGCACCAGCCCCGGGAGAAGAAGGACGATTGGCGCATCTCGAGGCATTCTCAACCGCCAACAACATACAGGCTTCAGTACAGCCCAATCCACCTGCTTTTCCGGTACAATTCGCGCCCTCAAAACTGGGCATATTCAGGACCCAAATTGTGACAGCAAAAAATATGGAGGAGCTGGTAGCGTTGGCCAAACGCCGCGGTTTCATTTTTCAAAGCAGCGATATCTACGGTGGTCTGCAGGGCGTCTACGACTATGGACCTCTTGGCGTAGAACTTAAGAACAACCTAAAGGCCGCGTGGTGGCGCGCTATGGTCTACGATCGCGATGATGTAGAGGGTCTGGACGCAGCCATTCTAACCAACCCGACAACATTGCGATATTCCGGCCATGAGGCGACCTTCACTGATCCCCTAGTCGACTGCCGCGCGTGTAAAAGTCGTTGGCGCGCCGACCATCTTAATGGCGATCAATGCCCCAATTGCGGCTCAAACGACTTAACCGAACCCCGACCGTTCAATCTCATGTTTAAGACTGCGGTTGGGCCGGTCGATGATGGCGGTTCCTTTGCCTACCTGCGCCCGGAAACTGCGCAGGCGATATTCACCAATTTCAAGAACATCCTGGACTCGACATCGCCCAAGCTCCCGTTCGGTATCGCGCAAATCGGTAAGGCGTTCAGAAATGAAATAACCCCTCGGAACTTCATATTCAGAGTCCGTGAATTTGAACAAATGGAACTGGAGTTTTTTGTCAAACCCGGTGAAGACGAACATTGGCATGAGCAGTGGGTTGCCGAGCGACTCAGCTGGTGGGCGGCGCAAGGGGTCAACGAAACGAATTTGGAGCTCTATCATGTGCCCGCCGAGGAACTCGCTCACTACAGCAAATCGACCGTTGATCTGATGTACCGCTTTCCACACGGATTAGAAGAGCTCGAAGGCATCGCCAATCGCACGGACTACGACCTCGGCTCGCACACCAAGAACCAAAAAGACTACGACATACAAGCGAACGTTCAGCCAAACACGGACGCAAATGCGAAGCTCGCCATACAGGACCTGGAAAGCAAAGCATGGCAGATACCCTATGTCATCGAACCGTCGGCTGGCGTAGATCGAGGTGTTCTTGCAGTGATGAACGAGGCCTACACGATAGAAAGGCTGGACGATGGGAAAGAGCGAACCGTCATGCGGTTCAAACCTCACCTAGCACCCATCAAGGTCGCGATACTGCCACTTAAGCGCAATCATGAAGGCATTGTTACCAAGGCGAAGGAACTTAAGAAAACGCTACAGAAACTCGGGCTAGGCCGGATCCTGTATGAGGACACCGGCAATATCGGTAAAGGTTATCGCCGCCATGACGAAGTTGGCACGCCATTGTGCGTCACGGTCGATTTCCAAACCATTGAGGAAGACGACACGGTAACGATCCGCAACCGCGACACCATGGCACAAGAGCGGGTGCACACGAGTGATTTGTCAGCCTATGTCAGTCAGTACATGAGCCAATGAGGCAAAGGCAACCGCTGTCGTTGCAACCGTCGGCTCTGACCGTTCCGGCGTGGTCGACGCGTTGTCATCTATCGCACAAACCCACGGGCTACGTATCGAACACAGCCAGATCACGGCACTCAGTGCAGAGTTTGCCGTATTGAGGGCCATTTCTGGCGGTGACGATAAGCCTCACCGAATTCGAAAAAGCCTTAGCACGCCTAAATGGCGGCGACCTCGCTCGTCGGTTTCATCGTAACTCCGCAGCAGATGACCGTCAGCCAGGCCCACCTCAGCACGACGTTATCGTCCGACCGCAACCGCGTTAGACCATCCAGGGATCGTTGCATCCACTGCGCGCTTCTTTTCCGTGCGCGACATCAAAATGCAAGATTTACGGACCAAAAAGCCCACCGTACCCCCTCATCGCGACACCCATCTTTAGTGCGGCGATAGTGGCCAGCGTGGCTAGCGACGCCCGTATTCACTAACGACGTGAAGCGTTCGAAGACTTTTGCATCGAGGCAGATCTAGACGGAGTACTAGAAGCCGATCACTTCGCGATAATCTGAAAAAACACACACCTATAAGACTCTGCTCGTGAGGAAGGGCTTCCACAGCGCCGTGACCGGTTCTCGTTGACGAAAGCGAAAACACTCCGAAGAACTGTCCAGCATTTTGCGACACCATCTCATTCCTAATGCGTAGAGCCAGTGCATTACGTAAATAAGCACTATTCTAGCCACCCCAATTTACCAGCGGTCATCACATTGACACCTTCGCATCTGACGAGGCTAACCAACTATTCCCGCACGTCTGGGCCGGAGTGGCGTTCCTTATTTACTCATACGCTGCAGCTCGATTGTTAAATGCATGCGATAGAAAACCTCACTTCTTTCAGTATCACTCTCTGGGAGTTAGAATTCCCATCATAGATCGAAGCACACAAATCTCTGGCTTTAATAAGGGCTATTTATCCGCGTATTACACGTATATCGTACATATTTTCCCGATAGCCAAGGCGGCTTGGAGGAGGTGATTCGACAAATCTGTCTGAATACACAGTCGTCCAATGTTGAAAGCCGTGTCTTATCGCTCAGTCCGTCGCCTGATCCAGCAGTCGTCAATTTACCAGAAGCTCAGGTGTTTCGGGCCAAACTAACTTTCGAAATCGCATCCTGTGGCATGTCTCTTTCAGCACTTTCCCTTTTTCGAGACCTGGTCGAGTGGGCCGATTTGGTTCACTACCACTTTCCATGGCCGTTCGCCGATTTTTTGCATTTTTATGCAAAAGTCAGCAAACCGACCCTTGTCACCTATCATTCCGACATTGTGCGACAGCGCGCATTGAATGCATTGTATACCCCTCTTATGAAGCGCTTTCTTGAATCAGTTGATCGCATCGTGTGTACCTCACCCAATTATTTCGTGACCAGTAAAATCCTCCCTTCATTTGAAGACAAAACTGAAATTATCCCGATAGGTATCACAGAGTCTCCCAATTTAGAGCCAAGTCGAGGTCTGCTGGATTCAACAAAAAAAAAGTATGGCGAGAACTTTTTTCTATTTGTTGGCGTTCTCCGCTACTACAAAGGTCTGCATATATTGCTAGAGGCAATCAAAGATGCATCGTTTAGCGTTGTCATAGTGGGCTCAGGGCCCACTGAAGGGGAGCTTCAAACACAAGCGAAGGCGTTGGGGCTCAACAATCTAATCTTCACGGGTTATCTGCCAGACGAAGAAAAGATAGCGCTGCTGAAACTCTGCAAATGCATCGTTTTTCCCTCATACATGAGGTCAGAAGCGTTCGGCGTGACCCTGCTGGAAGGCGCCATGCATGGCAAACCACTGATTTCTACAGAAATAGGATCTGGTACAACTCATGTTAACGTTGACGGCCAGACCGGTTTGATTGTTCCTCCGGCCGCCCCAAAGGCGTTAAGAAAAGCAATGGACCAGATATGGGACCGACCGGAGATGGCAACTCTGATGGGAAAAAGGGCCCGCGAAAGATACAAACGTCTATTTACAGGGGAATTGATGGGGACACGCTACGCACACCTCTATTCAAAACTTACCAACGGATCCAATTCATCTGATTCTGTCATAAAATTTTGCAAAGAGGGTTAGCGGTTGAGGTTAGGTATAGACGCTCGCCCGCTTGAGCATCCGCGCACAGGCATCGGCCGCTATACCAAAGAAATTCTCCAATGCATCCTCAATCTGAGAGATTGGTCGATTATCCTGTACTCTGCGAACCCGCTAAAAAATTCATGCAAGCAAACCACTAACGTCGCATACAAAATTCCTGGCATCCCTAATGTCGCTGCTTTCCAAGCTCGGGTAGGGCAACTTTGTAAGCAACATGATGTTGACGTTTTTTTTGGTCCAAGACATCAGTTACCACTTGCTCTCGATTGCCCGAGCGTGGTCACGATACATGACATGAGTTGGCTAAAGGCACGCGACACAATGCGGCTCTCTGGGTCGCTAGTCGATGCCACCCTGATGCCCCGAGCAATCGAGCGAGCAACTAAGGTAATTGCGGTCTCCAACCATACTAGAGCAGATATTTGCGACTTCTTTCCGGACGCAGAAGAGAAGACTAAGACGATCTACGAGGCCGCGTTCAGTAATGCCGGTCAATCACAAGCCATTGATAGCATTGCTAAGCCATTTATCCTCGCGGTTGGCACTCAGGAGCCGCGAAAGAACTACGATCGCTTGTTGGTCGCTTTTCAAAAGGTAACCCAGTTGTTCGAAAACCAGCATCTCGTGATAGCCGGCGGTGACGGATGGAAGACCGACCTGAAGAGCACGATCAAAACTTTGGGCCTGACCAAACACGTCACGCTCCTCCGCGGCGTCAATGATATGCAACTCAAGTTTCTCTATGAAGCGTGCCAGTTCTTGGCAATGCCATCACTTTACGAAGGATTTGGATTGCCCCTTGTAGAAGCCATGAACTACAACAAACCAGCGCTAACGAGCAATAATTCCGCAATGCGTGAGATCGCATTCGATGCAGCACTCCTTGTCGATCCGCTTGATGTTGAGTCAATTGCTAACGGCTTGTTAAAGCTCGTTAGTGATGATCAACTGCGCGACGACCTCGCTAAAAAGGCAACGGTTCGCAAGTCTTTCTTTTCCTGGAATAAAGCGGCCGAAGAAACAGCTCGGACCATTGAGGCGGCTTACAGCGCCCGCTAGAGCAACTGCTTTTGCAGATTTCCCCTCCACGAAACTGCGACGGGCGATGGCCTGGTAACGTCACTCGCCTATCTACTCAGTCATCTAGACCCCAGAACTACTTGGCAACGCACAAGAATATGCAAACGCAAATTATCACATACACAAAAAAGCACGCTATCGACTGAATCCTTAGACCAGCATTTATACCTCTTCTATCTCCGGCTGAATTGAGTGCGCCCAATTCAATCCAAGACAAATGCCAATAGGCAACCAGACAAGGAACCAGGCCTCCCCAACTTTATCGATCAGTTCATGGCCATCGAGAGCGAATGCCGAACTCGCAAGCACAAGAAGGGCAATCGCGACTTTGGCATCCTCGTGCACAAAATGGACTATCGCTGCACGAAAAGCATAGCCAATAGTCACCAAATAGAGGACTAAGGCCACCGCACCGCCTTGATGCAAAAGTGAGAGGTAGAGGTTGTGTGCATGCTCCAATGTAACTGAACCAACCACGACGTCATCTGATGTGGTAATCCCCAAACCGACAAAAGGCGCATCGAAGTAGCGTTGCAAAATCTCGCTCCAGATTGCTAAACGAAAACTGTCACCCCTGGGCAGGATCACCTCGCGAGTCGCATCATTTACGACAAGCACCAGCAACAGACCCCCCCCGATAACCCCTATCGCGGTAATCGCTAGTAACAATTGTCGAGCATCATTAGTCTTAGCCGCAAGGATATAGGTCACCACGCCTAGCGCCACACTGACCCAAGCGGTACGTGAATCAGACAGTGCGATACAGATGACAGCGAGCACCACCGCCGCCGGTGCGCACCACCGCCACATCATTCCTTTTTCGCCCAATACCAGCCTAAGCGCAAAAATCAACACGACGCCAAATACCAGAGCAGCAATGATATGCGTGTCCAACTGACCCATGCCATTCAAGCGCCCATCGGCCGGATCCGTCACTAGAAAATTAACCAGCGCCACAGCCATCACAGCCGCACCGACCAAAGCCACAGCTTTACTCATCCAACGCTGCATCTGCCCTCGTAACTGGCATTCAGCGACGGCAACGACGAACAGGAATACCAGCACGCCTCGGATCCATACGGAGAGCGCGTCCTGCCAAACAAAGGGGTCGGACCATAATGCGCTAGCGCAAAGCCAGAGGGTCAGCGCAGCGATCCAACGTACAAACTGAGTTTGGAAGACGTCAGCCCATTGCTTCGCAGTAAACAGCATCAATATCGCAAGCAAGTATGTCGGATAACTAGCCGCACTCTGGCTTCTGAATAAAAATACCGACACAAAACACAGCACGATCAACACGCCCATCCAATAGATGCGATCGCCAGGGAGTTGCTTAAAGAATGGTCGAGCCTGAGACATAGGGGCAGTGTATCCCATCAGACGACATGGTGGGCCCACCAGGACTCGAACCTGGGACCAATGGATTATGAGTCCACTGCTCTAACCAACTGAGCTATAGGCCCACGCGGCGCTATCTTATCCACGCAAACCACCAACGTCCAATACAGACGCAAAGATGGGCTTAATTTCCGAACAATAGCGGCTCCAGTCGTTCTCGCCCGACCCCTATGTAGTCCCCTGTAACAACGTTGCCTTCGCTGACCGACTATCGAGCGCGAACGGCCGTACAATCAAGATTTCCGCGCTTTATCACAGAAATCGCACGATTTGCGACGGGTGATAATGTTCGACGAAGAGACCGCAGCGAGACAGGCCGACACTTTCTCGGTCTGGTGTAACTCGCCTGACAACGCCTTGAAGCACACGCCTCAACCCGAGAGAATAGATGCGCAGCATCCTGAACGCGCTCCGGCATCTACCAAGACCATGCTAATGAGCAACCAAGGGGCCAAAAGGGTATGCCAGAGTGGCATGTGATTGTAATCATCGATCTGGCTTGAAAGGCATCAAAACAACAAAGCACGCACTTAATTCCAGACCGTTCAAATACCACATCAATCGACCCCTCCGCAGGACCAAGCGCCCGGAGACCACTCTCGTTTCGCACCAAGGTCTGAGCGCGCAGCGAACGTGATTTCGTTTGCTGTAAGACCAACAGAAGAATCATCCAATACACAGTCGTACACGAGACCCGCCGTCTATCTCTCAGGACCGATCGCCCTGGCCATGCTCCTTCGAAACTAGGTACTCAAAGCTCGACCAACACGCAAAACAGCTAAGCAAAAAAAACCCGGCGCCTCTGCCGGGTTTTCAATCTTCAGATCGATCTAAGCCATCCCTAGCGACGAGCTAAGGCTTCCATCCACTCATCTAAGAAACTTCTTAGATGTTCTGACCGACTTGGATGCCGAAGTTTTCTAAGTGCCTTCGCTTCAATTTGACGTATCCGCTCACGGGTCACATCAAACTGTTTACCAACCTCTTCCAACGTGTGGTCGGTATTCATATCGATACCAAAACGCATACGTAGAACCTTCGCCTCTCGAGCGGTCAAACCGCCAAGAACATCACGAGTTGCTTCCTTTAAACCTTCTCCTGTCGCAAGTTCTATCGGCGAACCAATCGTCGTGTCTTCGATAAAATCTCCAAGGTGTGAATCTTCGTCATCGCCGATGGGCGTTTCCATGGAGATCGGCTCTTTGGCAATTTTGAGGACTCGACGAACCTTGTCTTCCGGCATTTCCATGCGTTCACCCAGTTCTTCCGGCGTGGGTTCGCGGCCCATCTCTTGAAGCATCTGGCGGGAAACGCGATTGAGCTTGTTAATCGTTTCGATCATATGTACCGGTATCCGGATCGTACGCGCTTGATCCGCAATAGATCGAGTGATCGCCTGACGGATCCACCACGTCGCATAGGTCGAGAACTTATAGCCTCGTCGATACTCGAACTTATCAACCGCCTTCATCAGGCCGATATTGCCTTCTTGAATGAGATCCAAGAACTGCAATCCCCGATTGGTGTATTTCTTTGCGATCGAAATCACAAGCCGGAGGTTTGCCTCAACCATGTCCTTCTTAGCGCGTCTGGCTTTGGCTTCACCAAGAGACATTCGACGATTAATGTCCTTGATTTCTACGACAGTAAGCCCAGTTAGCTTGCTCAAATTCTTCAGTTTCTTTTGTGCACGTAGGATATCTTCCCGTTGTGCTTCCAGCCGCGAAGAATACTCTTTCTTAGCTTTGACTAGCTTGTTAATCCAGGTAACGCTGATCTCATTACCCAGATATTCCTTTCTGAACACATCCCTGGGCACTTTACCGTAGCGCACGGCGCACGTCAGAATAGAACGTTCATGTCGACGCACTATGTCTAACGCATCCCGCGCCATGCTTACGATATGGTCAAAATGTTTCGGTACGAGTTTGAAACAAC
>JAQWQN010000215.1 GCA_029244465.1 Pseudomonadales bacterium | reverse complement strand
GCGTTGCATCATCAATTCGGGTTGCAAGTTCAGGTGCTGCAAACCCGCCAAAAACAACCGAGTGAATTGCCCCGATGCGTGCACAAGCCAACATGGCAACAACAGTCTCTGGCACCATTGGCATATAGATGACCACACGATCACCTTTGCCTACACCTAGGTTCACGAGTCCACCAGCGACTCGCGCTGTCCAGTCAGTAAGTTCAGCAAACGTGAACTTCTGAACGCTATTCGTGGCTGGAGAATCGTATATCAGCGCGACTTGATCGCCGCGACCAGCTTCAACGTGCTGATCAAGGGCGACATAGCACGTGTTGAGCTGGCCGTCCTCAAACCAACGCCAAGCGCCGTTATCATCTTGACTTAAGCCCACCGTCGGGGCCTTTATCCACGGAATATTGGACGCTTGTTCTAACCAGAAACCGTCTGGATCGGTCAGCGAGCGTTGATAGAGTTCTGCGTAGCCCATGTTGACAACCTAGGCCAGTGCTTTCAGAAGTTTGGTCACTCGAGCTTTCTTCGGACACATCGCAACAAGCTCTTTATAAATCTTTGCCCGCTTACTAATTTTCTTGTGGTGACAGTAAAAATCTACTGCAGACTGCCATGCGCTCTCAATACCATGCTTATTGATCGAGACGGTAGTGTTCACAATTTTTTCGGTTTCGCGCGACATAATCCCTACTTGGAAAACCGGTGTCATGGTTCCGCTCTTTTCTTTCTTCAGACGGCATAAGATACCTTTAACCTGTCCCGAATCATCGAGTTGGATTTCCTTATCCGCTTTGTCCTTTGCTTTCGCCTGCAATTTTGAAAGTGTGGCGTCACGCTTTTCGGCTTGCTCTTTAACAGCAGCACGCTTCACTCCGCGTAAGCGCTTGCCATTTTCTTTCAAAGAAAAATATTCCTGGAACGTTTTGCCTTCTACCTGCCGACGCACGCGAAAACCGTGGAAGCGGGGGTTATCTAACAACTCAACACTCATTTAAAGGTACCTCTTAGTTTTACTAATTATATATTTCAAGATGATTTTAGTTGGAGCGAAAGTGCGCCTAGACGGCGATGATGCCGTTTTCTTGTAGTGCGCTGATTTCATCGACAGCAAATCCGCAATCCTGCAAAACGGAAACGGTATCCTCTCCTGGCACTCTAGCGCCGTGTGAAATCTCTGGGACCGTTCTCGAAAAGCGTGGTGACGGCGCTTGTTGCATCACACCATCAACTTCGTAAAAACTGTTTCTAGCCTTATTATGCGGATGTTCCGGTGCTTCGAAAATCGAGAGTACTGGCGCAAAGCAGACGTCTGTGCCTTCCATCAACGTGCACCATTCATCCTGGCTCTTTGTTTTGAAAACAGCCGCTAGCTCTTCTTTCAAAGCGGGCCATTGGCTGGTATCCATCTGGTTGCCAAAGCGCTCTTCAGGCAACTCCGCTTTCTCTTTTAATAACGCGTAAAACTGAGGTTCGATCGAACCAATACAGATTGCCTTTCCGTCAGCGGTTTCATAAGTGTCATAAAATGGCGCCCCGCCATCGAGCATATTGGTCCCACGCTGATCAGAAAAGCCACCGCCCGCGGCAAAGGAGAAAAACATCGCCATCAGCGACGCCGTGCCATCGACCATGGCTGCATCAATGACCTGTCCCTCGCCCGATCGTCCAGACTCTAACAATCCGCAAACCATACCAAACGCTAACAGCATGCCGCCCCCGCCAAAGTCACCAACGAGATTGAGTGGAGGCACCGGTTTTTCACCTGGACGACCAATCGCGTGAAGCGCTCCGGCTAAGCCGATGTAATTGATATCATGACCAGCGGCATGGGCCATCGGACCATCTTGTCCCCAACCTGTCATTCGTCCGTAAACAAGTTTGGGGTTGCGCGCCAGGCAGTCGTCCGGACCAAGGCCTAATCGTTCGGTGACGCCGGGTCGAAAGCCTTCAAACAAGCCATCCGCAGTTTCTACTAACCGCAGGACAGCCTCAACGCCTTTGGGATCCTTGAGATCTACAGATACAGAACGACGGTTGCGCGCTAACACATCTTTAGGTGCAGTGGCCGCGCCGCCAAGACGTTCAACACGAATCACTTCAGCACCCATGTCGGATAACATCATTCCACAAAATGGGCCAGGCCCAATACCCGCCAGCTCAATTAATCTCAGTCCTTGAAGCGGTCCCATAGCATACCCCCAGATCTTTCGCGCTCGACACACTACTTCAAGGCGTGCGAGTGGCATCTGATCTTATTGTTTTGACTTCTTGTCTTATGTTGAAGTATTGATTTTGATCATTCCGGGTCAGCGCAGAATCCAGCCCGACTGACCGGCGCGCAATTCTAAACCAATAGGTTGGCTCGCCGCCAACAACATTATGCTTTTTATGCGGTATTTACACCACTAACTGCACCAGTTGGGAGCATTAGGCCGCAAATTGTATGCGAGCGAAGCGCGCATACAATTCACTACTCGCCATTAGCTCATCATGCGAGCCGCTATCACGAAGCTGTCCATCTTCTAGAACGAGGATCCGATCCGCTTGTCGAACCGTCGAAAGTCGGTGCGCGATCACCAGGATTGTCATCCTGCCTTTCAATCCTTCGATCGACAGACGGATGTGATGTTCGCTTTGGGCATCCAAGGCTGACGTTGCTTCATCAAGCAACAAGATCGCAGGCCTCGCTATAAGCGCTCGAGCAATCGCTAACCGCTGTCGCTGGCCACCCGACAAACCAACGCCATCCTCACCCATTTTAGTTTCTAACCCAGCAGGTAAGGCGTGAATAAATTCTTCCGCATGGGCGAGTTTTGCCGCCTGCCAAATATCATCTTCACTAGCAATTTCTCTGGCATACAGCAGGTTTTCTCGAATCGTCCCCGCAAACATCACCGGATCTTGCGGCACAAAACCAATGTGTGTGCGAATGGTCTCCAGATTCAGCTCAGCGCAGTCGACTCCGCCCAACTTGAGAACCCCACTGTCGGGCACATAAAATCTCTGTATCAAGTCGAACAGCGTGCTTTTACCGGCCCCTGAAGGGCCAACCACAGCCACCATCTCTCCAGGCGAAGCGGTGAAGGACACATCCTGCAGAATTTGCGCATCGGGTCGCGTGGGATACTTAAAACTCAGTGCTTCGACACTCAGTTGTAGCTCCGTACCTTGAACGGTCTTAGGATTCTCTGGATCACTGATGAGACTCGGACTCGCCAAAAGCTCCATCAATCGCTCCATTGCACCAGCTGCGCGTTGCAGATCACTCAAGACTTCGCTGATCGCGCCAACCGACCCAGCAACGATGAAGGCGTAAAAAATAAATGCAGCCAACTCACCAGCACTAGTCTGCCCTGTTAGTACTGCTTGACCGCCGAACCAAAGCATCGTCGCGACCGCACCGAAGACCAATAACATGACAATCGCAACCAGTACCGCACGCTGCCGAATACGCTGCAGAGAAACTGCAAACGCCTGTTCTACGCGTTCTTTAAAAACAACTTCGTCCCGACCCTCATGGTTAAACGCCTGCACAATTTTTATATGTCGCAGCGATTCGCCAGCGAAACTACCAACATCCGCAAGTCGATCCTGGCTCGTCCGCGACAAACGTCGCACCCTTCGACCAATCAAAATGATGGGCGCGACGACAAAAGGAATGCTCGCAACCACAATGAGCGATAACTTCGCGTTGGTTACGAAAAGCAAAACAATTCCACCCAAGAACATCAATACATTACGAAGCGCAATAGAAACGGAAGAGCCGATGACGGTTTGTAGAAGGGTGGTATCGGTCGTAATGCGAGATTGAATTTCGCTTGGCGCATTTTCTTCGAAGAAGCCTGGATGCATACGGATTAGGTGATTGAACACCGCAAGGCGAATATCTGCGCTAACCCGCTCCCCCACCCAAGAGACAAAGTAAAACCGCACGAACGTGCCAATGGTCAACAAAACGACAAAGCCAACAAACAGCCTAATCGATTCGACCAAAACTTCTGCTTCGCCACTGGCGAACCCTGAGTCGATCACAAGCCGTATCCCTTGGCCAAGCGACAGCGTCGCGGTGGCGGTGACCACTAACGCGATACTTGCCGCAACCACCTGCTTAACATAGGGCCTAAGGAACTTTAGAGCCGGCGTGAGACGAGTCAGGTCTTTATTTACTTCTCTATCGAGACCTTCATCCATGTCGCCATTATGGCGGCCCTCGAGACAACTTGCACTCGCCAGATTAGGTCCTTATGGTCATTTACCGTGAACGAATTCGCAAAAGGAGGCTAATCAATGTCCGAATTGGCAGAAATTGAGGTGTTAGAGGCCGAAAGTGGGGACAATCCTGTTGGCACAGTCATATGGATGCACGGCCTTGGTGCTGATGCGTCAGATTTCGAACCAATCGTGCCGATACTGGAGCTAGAGCAGTCGCTACGCTTCGTTTTCCCTAATGCGCCCGTGCGACCGATAACCATCAATGGTGGTGCCGAAATGCGCGGTTGGTACGACATTGACCCTGGCGCGCCCTTAAAAGGTACTGAGGACATCGATGCATCGGCCGCAGCAATCGCGCAACTCATCGATCGGGAGGTTCAAAATGGTGTGGCAGAAAATAAAGTCACACTCGCTGGATTTTCTCAAGGTGGCGTGATCGCCCTGCAATTGGGCTTGAGCCATCGCCAAAAGCTCCGCGGAATTATGGCGCTATCAACTTACGTGCACGATCACGAACACCTGGCCGATCGCGTCGACTTCGCCAACGTTGATACGTCCATCTTCATGGCTCACGGTCTGAGCGACCCAATGATTCCAATCACTCGAGCAATCACTTCGCGCGAAGCGTTACTCAACTTGTCCTATCAAGTGCAATGGCGGGAATACGCCATGGGCCACCAAGTCTGTCCTCAAGAGATCTCTGACATAGCGACATGGCTGAACGAAATCTATCGCTAATACCGACACTCGTCGCTAGTCCGGTTGAATGGCTCGATGCCGTGTTCAAAGATTTCGACGAGTTTCTCAAAGACCATGCCTCCTGTGAAAAGAAAGCGTCTGGCATGGCCATGAGCGTCGCAGCCCATTATCCGGACAAGCCGCGTCTGTTGAACGCGATGGTCGATTTAGCAGTTGAGGAGCTGAATCACTATCGCGAAGTGATTCGAGTGATGTTGGCCCGTGACGTGGTTCCCGGCGCCGACCAAAAAGATCCCTATATCCACCAATTAAACGCATTGATACGCAGGGGACCAGAGTATTTTCTTCTCGATCGTCTCCTCATCGGTGCGGTGGTCGAACGCCGAGGCGCAGAGCGTTTCGGGTTGGTCGCAGGTCGCGTAACAGATCCAGAGTTACGCACGTTCTACGACGCCATCGCGGACAGCGAAGAGCGCCACTGGGAGTTGTTTGTCGATCTTGCGGGTGAGTTTTATCCCGAAGACGACGTTTGCCGCCAACTGGCGATATTCACAGAGCAGGAAGGTCAGATTATGGCCGACCAGGCAATTCGCCCAGCCCTCCACTGATCAAACAAAACGAGCACCTCGTCGGTCAAGTGAACGCCAGCGCAAAATACCTCGCTCGATATGCAGAGTCACATATTGAGGATCAGCTTCCAGTCGACAACTACAGCGCCGCGATAGTGATCCCCGCTTTCAACGAATCACCCTCAGCCATTCTCACCATTCACGCTCAAGCCGTCGCCGCCGGTGCACTGCTAATTGTGGTGGTAAACTACCCAGAGCACACAAGCCTTGCAGAAATAGCCCACACACGATCACTGCTAGAAACGCTGACGTCAGTCAACTCAAGGCACTTACTCGTCCTGGATGGCATGGATAGCCCCTTACCCCGGCAGCAAGGGGTCGGCTTGGCCAGAAAGATCGGCACGGATATCGCGTTAAGACTTTACCATGCCAATCAGCTCACGAGCCCTTGGCTCTACATGACAGACGCCGATGTCATGCTTCCCGCGAACTACTTCTCTCACCCGCTAGACGGCTCGGGGGCATACGTATTCGCCCACCGTCACCGAACAGATGATCACACCATAAGGCGGGCAATCAATCTATATGACCAGCATATGGCCTACTACATTGCTGGACTCACCTTTGCCGGCTCACGCCACGCCTATCCAACATTGGGCAGCACCATCGCAGTGCACGCTGAGACCTACGCCCAAGTTCGCGGCTTTCCGCGCAAAAATGCGGGGGAAGACTTCTACCTACTCAACAAGATCGTGAAAATCGCACCAGTGCGATACTGTCCACAAGTCCTTGTGACAGTTACCGCAAGACTTTCCCAACGAGTACCTTTCGGTACTGGGCCAGCCTTGGAAAAAATATCTGAGCTGCTTGTAGGCGAATCCAGTGGCGCAAGCTACATGAGTTACAACTTCAACGCTTTCGAACTCCTGCGGGAAGCACTAGGCGCTCTGAATCAATTCGCAACGACCGGGCAGTTCTCTGCATCGAAGCCAATTAACGACATTCTCAACACCCTGGGCTGGCAACAAAGAGAGGCATTGTTTAGAACGCGATATCAACCTAAACAACGTCGTGAAGCTGTACTGGATTGGTTCGATGGGTTAAAAACCCTCAAGTTTATTCACGCCACGCGATTACTTTTTCCAGATCTGCCTTTGCTCGAGACCTTTTCAGTCTTACCGAGCTCGGTACTCGCAACGATTGCCTCACACTATCTGTGTGAAGCCAATCACACCTAAGCGGCCGAAACCTACCCCATCCTCAGCGCTATCGTAAACTAATGCGCCACGACATTTAGAGCAATCGCGATGGCAATGAATTTACCCATCAATTCGGATCTCGCGTGGGATCTAGAAGCATTCACGCAAGCACAGCGTGCGATGGATTTCGTCACGCAGTTCGAACCGACGCTGTGCGTCTACTCGCCATCAGTCGAACAAATCTATTCCACATACAATATGTTTTTCCCAGAAGACTGGGATCGCAAGCTGGTCATTCTTCCCAACGCGGGCGCTTTTCATGACACCTTCTTTCACATCGAGAAATCAGCGGTAACAGCAACCGGACTCTACATCATCCCCGGACAGCTTATAGGCAAAACTGGCCTGTACCTCGCCAATATCGATAAAGATCGAAATCTCGGCAAGCGCCAATTGCCTTTTACCGCCGGCATGCGGGCGATCATCAACAATCGACCAAAAGGCGAGCCGTTTTTGCCAGTCCTCGCCAAAGGCGACTTACGCGAGCTCGAGCACTCCTGGCCCGTACTTCACTTACACCGCGTCGGCCCGGCAGCAATTGCAAACATATCTGATCTAGACAGAACTAATCTAACCAATGTTGTGACAGAGAAGTTAGAATCGCTATTCCTAAGCCAAGAAGGCCGTGGTTCTCACCTCGCTTAGCGGTCCAACCACCATATAACTATCAACACCACGCTTCGAAAAGGTCTTATCTCTGCAAGCCTAGCACTACTGTTGGCGCTGTCATGGACCGCAACGGTCGACGATCATGCCGATGACGTCACGCTGAGCAACTTGCAACAGGCTCTGGCAATCCTTGCATTAGCCCGCGCGTTCAATGGTGTGATTTCCGTCGCACAAGGAACCGAAGTGGCAATACAACCTGTCGGGGTTGGCGTCACTCTGACGCTTGGCGAAATTCTCGATCCGCTAAACGATTTGGTAGAACGGTTTTCTGCACTCGCGCTACTCGCCAGCGTCTCGCTTGGACTTCAATTGACGCTCGGTAAAATCATGGCGAGTGCTTGGCTATCTGGTCTCGTCACCATCACCGCTCTAACATTCGGTGTCGCCTTGTGGGTCTACAAAACGCGTCCACCATGGTTTGGACGCTTAAGCAAAATACTTGGCTTCGTGATTTTTTTGCGCTTTTTCTTAGCTGTCGCCCTGCTCGCCACCCATTGGGTGGATTCAGTCTTTCTACAAGGCATGCAAGATCACGCGATCGAAAATCTGACCTTGACCTCTACCTCTATCCAGGAAATCCAAAATCAATCCACAGCTTCACAGTCCAGTGAAGACGACAGTTTCTTTGACCGCACCGCCCAAGGTCTCAATCATTTACTAGACTCATCAACACAAGCCCTGGATATCAAAGGTCAATTAACAAATTTGCAGATGACAGTCGCTTCGACTGTCGAAGACCTCATCAATCTGATCGTCGTGTTCCTGCTACAAACACTTCTCATCCCGATAGCCTCGCTCTATGCGAGCGGCTGGGCGCTTCGAAAATACTGGGGTTCGATTACGGAATAGCGCCCAAAAGGGTTTCATCTATGCGACACAGGCTACCCCTCGAATTGATCGCGTATCTGTTCTATAAGCACCTTTGTCGCCCGGATCCCACTGACTTCATCCATTTCACAACCTTCGTACTCGACACCGACGTATCCTCGATAGCCTGCGTCTAAAACGATCTTCATCATGCGATGATAATCCGTCGCTATATCGTTACCGTCAGAACCAAAGCCGTAAGATTTTGCGCTAACAGCCTTGGCATATGGCATTAACTCGGTAACGCCCATATAGCGGTCATTCCAAATGTCTTCACCTTCGTCATTTTGGCCGGTCTTAACGTTGCCGAAATCTGGCAACGTGCCGTCGCCTGCATGCTTTACCCTAGACATCACGTTCGCGAGCCAAGCACCATTGCTGGACAGACCTCCATGGTTTTCTACCACCACCTGCAACCCCATGCCGTGACCGTCCTCTGCGAGCTGATCAAGTGCCTCAGCCGTACGCTTAGCTCGCGCAATTGGGTCTCCGTCCCCTTGCGCGTTAACACGCACGATAGAACAACCCAACAAATTAGCCATGGCCATCCATCGTTCTACATTCTCACGAGCCTTGGAACGCAACAACCGATCCGATGCTCCGATCGGTCCTGTACCATCAAGCATCATGAGGTGTGACACGACGCCATGATCGTTCGCTTTTAACGCCATTTCGTTGAAATAAGACTCATTTCCTAGTTGTGCGTAGTAGAACTGATTGACGTATTCAACAGCGTTAATGCCGAACTGGGTTTTGCTGAGTATCGGAAAATCAGATGGATCGAGCCCAGTGGAAACTGCCGTTGCTCCACTGGCGACTAATATTTGTCCTATTCATGCGGGTAACATTGCTTTTGCTTGCACACAGCGTAACCGAGAGTTTGAGGGTGGGGTAGTTGGAAGTGTACTTCTGCGGGCCTGATTAGAGCCGGTAGTACCAGCCCGATAATGCAGAGAACCATACGGAATTGCGCTCAACCGCCCTTCATCGCATTCTTGCTCTAACACTGCACTATTCATGACCCGGCATAACCCGTAAAATCGCGCCCGCTTTAACTACCCCTAAACGGTCACGTGACACTCGTATTTATTGACGGGCAAGCAGGTACGACGGGTTTGCAACTCACCGAACGTCTGCAATGCCGAACCGATATTGAGCTTCTTACTCTCGACGACGATGAGCGCAAGAGTCCTGCGCGCCGTAAGGCCTTTTTGCGGGATGCGGATATCGCAATTCTGTGTCTACCCGATGATGCGGCGCGCGAGTCTGTCGCACTCGCTGCTGGGCACACTCGTATACTCGATGCCAGTACTGCATACCGTGTAGATGCGGACTGGGCTTATGGCCTGCCGGAACTCGCTGAGGGTCAGCGCGAGCTAATCTCGGACGCTCAATTTGTCAGTAATCCTGGCTGCTACCCGCAAGGCTTTATCTTGATGATACGGCCATTGATAGAAGCGGGACTGTTGTCCGCAGTGTTGCCCTTGCGTTGTCACGCTGTTTCCGGATATTCAGGCGGTGGTCGACAAATGATTGAAACGCGACAGGCATTCTCCCGTGCAGAAATCGATCGTTTCAATTCGCAACTTTATGCGCTGACACTTGACCACAAGCATGTGCCCGAAATGCACACCTACAGCCGGGCAGAGGTCAGACCGCTTTTTAGTCCTTCTGTCGCGCATTACTACAAAGGTATGCTCGTCCAGATCCCGCTGTTTTTGCATGAGCTGTCTGGCAGTGTCGCTGAGGTCCACAAGGTGCTGACAACGCGCTATGCGAATGAGCAATTTGTCGAAGTTGTGGCGTTGGATGCCGCTGTCGCACCAGACGGTTATCTTGATCCTACTGCATGCAACGATACAAACCGTTTACAGATAATGGTTCTGGGCAATGAGGAACAAGTCCTTTTGGTTGCCCGCTACGATAATCTTGGCAAAGGCGCATCCGGCGCTGCGATACAAAATATGAATTTGATGATTGGTATAGATGAAGCGATCGGGCTATGACCTCGCTTATGGACAAGTCACCGAAGGAGCGTGCAAGCTTACTTCAGGATTGGCAAAAGCAATACGAACTAGTCTCCGGCAATCTGCTTTCCATGGATCTCAGTCGTGGCAAGCCCGCGGCAGATCAACTCGCCTTAAGCGACGCGTTAGAAAACGCCATCGATGGGGATTACCGCGCGAAAGATGGTACGGACGTTAGAAACTATGGCGGACTTCGCGGTTTACCGGAAGCCCGCGCGCTCGGTGCCGAGCTTCTAGAAACCCCCGCCGCTCACGTGATCGCAGGGGGCAACTCAAGCCTTGCATTGATGCACCTCGTCATCCGCACCGCACTAGATAAAGGTCTTTGGCAAGACGAACGCGCCTGGGCGAAGGCAGATGCGCCGACATTGATTACCCCCGTACCGGGTTATGACCGCCACTTTACGTTGACCGCTGCACTCGGCATAAACATGCTCAACGTAGAGATGACGGATAAAGGCCCGAACATGGATCAGGTTCGAAGCCTCATTGCGGACGACCCAAACATCAAGGGTATCTGGAACGTCCCAAAGTATTCAAACCCAACGGGATGCACCTATTCCGACGCCACCGTCGCCCAGATGGCAGCGTTACCTAATGACGCTGCGGCCGATGACTTTGTCGTTCTGTGGGACAACGCCTATGCGGTGCACGATCTGGAATTTCCTGGCGCCAAACTCGCCTCGATTTATGACGCATCCGTTGCACTCGGCACACAGGACCATGTTGCACAGTTTGCATCGACCTCCAAGGTTACATTTGCCGGAGCGGGCATCGCCTTCATCGGGTCCGGGCCCACCGTGCTCGATTCATTGGAAAAGGAACTCCAACATATGACCATCGGACCTGATAAGGTAAATCAGCTCCGCCATAGTCGATTTCTTGATGGACGAATCGAAGATCATATGCGAGCCCACGCGGAGCTATTGAAGCCAAAGTTTGAGGTCGTCCTAGATACTTTGGAGCGTGAACTCGGCGACCTTGGCGTAGCCCAGTGGACGCGCCCCAAAGGCGGCTATTTCGTTTCCTTAGACGTTGGGCCTGGTTTGGCAAAAAAAGTCATTCAATTGGCTGAAGATGTTGGACTTACGCTCACGCCTGCAGGCGCGACGTTTCCTCATGGGGAAGACCCTGAAGACCGGAATGTGCGAATTGCGCCCACGTTCGCTGCTCTGGATGAACTCACCGAGGCAATGCTTATCTTGACCTTGTGTATAAAACTAGCAACCGCTCAAGGAATGCATGACTAATTGGAAAATAGAAGATTTCGAGGTTCCGGAAGATTCGGAAAAAAGCCGCTTCCACGACTTCGCCTTACCTACACCACTCATGCAAGCCATCGCCGAACTAGGCTTTGAATATTGCACACCTATCCAGGGCCGAGTCCTGCCGTTTGCCTTGGCCGACTACGACATCACCGGTCAAGCACAAACTGGCACAGGCAAAACCGCTGCCTTTCTAATCTCCCTGCTGACGCAGTTCTGGGAAAACCCGTTACAAGAGAAGCCTGCATTAGGCTGCCCAAGGGCATTGATTCTGGCACCAACCCGCGAGCTCGCGTTACAAATAGAAGGCGATTCAAAAGGTCTGGCACGTTTCATGGACGAAAGAACGGTCTGTGTAGTGGGCGGGATGGACTATCAGACCCAACTCAAAAAATTAGAACGTAAGCCCGTCGACATTTTGGTCGCAACACCCGGTCGTCTGATAGATTTTCTTGAGCGCAATGCGATCAGTCTCAAGTATGTCGAGACACTCGTCATTGACGAAGCTGATCGCATGCTGGACATGGGTTTCATTCCAGACGTGAAACGAATTGTCTATCAGACGCCCCATAAGCGCAGACGCCAAACGCTCTTTTTCTCTGCCACGTTCAACGATGATGTGATGCGGCTCGCCAATTCTTGGACCATAGATCCGGAACACATTGTCATTGAACCCGAGCATGTTGCAACAGACACCGTCGACCAAAAATTTTGGATGATTGCAGCGGTCGAAAAAGATCAGGCTCTCTTGAACGTACTCAGTAATCCAGCGGCAAAACGGGCGATCGTATTTGCCAATCGACGCGACCAAACGCACCGGGTTGTTAAGTACCTGAAGTCGAAGGACATCAATTGCGAAGCACTGGCTGGTGATGTCCCGCAGAAAAAGCGGCTAACCACCCTCAATCGCTTTAAAGATGGCGAGATCCAATTTCTAATTGCAACCGATGTCGCCGGGCGGGGGATCCATGTGGACGGAGTCACCCATGTGATTAACTACGAGTTGCCAGAAGATGCAGAAGATTATGTTCATCGCATTGGACGCACCGGCCGCGCCGGTGCCACGGGTACGAGTATAAGTTTCGTGTCTGAGAACGATGCTTTCAATCTAGCACCCATTGAGGAATACATTGGCGAAAAGGTACAGTGCACCTTGCCTGATGACGACATGAGCTGAGCATCCCCGGCATATCCTAAAGCGTTGCGTCTTGCCTCTTTTTGCCACGCATCATTCTTTGCGCCAACATCAGTGCCTTAGCCCCGTACGCACTCAATCTTTATGTTCTCAAGAGGCACCCTGCTGCTCGAGAGGCTGCTGGCGTGGCTAACGCCCAGCAAGCGGGCGATAACATTACCCAACCTAGTGCTCTTGGCAACGAGGTTTGGCTTCTATCTTCGATCGCGCACGCCAACCTGCGTTGCCGAGCCACTGCCACCAACGAACCCTGCCTCCTCAAATTCGGTCTCTACGTCATTGGTCGTGATGGATCATTCATAAAACACAAGCGTGGCCGCGTGCAGCCAGTCAAGAACCGGCCCCGGCTGACAAGCTACTGTGCCGTATGGCTAAATACCTACGGAGCCGGGAGTCTGTATCCACGATCACGGCAAAGCGCCGGTCTATGACTTGCACACCAGCGATCGCACGGCGGGGCTGGGGGACTAGCCGAGGACTGGCAGAAATCGGTCACGTTCTCCGGCCCGACGTGCCAATGCCTCTCTTGCCAGCCGACATAACAAACATGCTTGGCGCCGAACTGAAACGCTCTGCGTGTCCAAAGCCGCTGAACTCAGAGCAATTAGTGGCTAAGATTCGTGCTCTGCCAATTACGTAAGAAACGCATGCCTATCACCCAAGTCGCGGTCGTCCAGCACTGCGCCACGACCAATGTCGAGGCAAATCTCGAGACTCTCGAGATGCTCACTCGAGCAGCCGCGGCGGCAGGTGCAGACGTCGTAACCTGGGCGGAAGCTTTCGCCTACTTAGGACCGCACGAGGGGAAAAAAGAAATTCTCGAACCACTGCCAGAAGGTGGTCCCATCCTCGAGCGCTGTCAGCAGCTCGCAGCGAGCCTCGGCATCGAACTTCTGCTTGGGGGATTCCACGAATCAGTGCCAAGTGATTCGACGACGTGTTTTAACACCAGCGTCTACCTCGCAGCGAGCGGTGAGATTGCTGCCATGTATCGAAAAATTCACCTGTTTGACGTAGACATCGAGAATGGGCCACGTTTGATGGAGAGCCGCCAAACACGTGCTGGCGATAGCGCCATAATTGCCAACACTCTATTTGGACCGTTAGGCATCACGGTATGTTACGACGTCCGCTTTCCTAGCCTTTATCAGAATTTGATCGATCAAGGCGCGATTGCTCTCAGCGTGCCATCCGCGTTCACCGCGACAACGGGTGCACTGCATTGGCACACCTTGCTCAAAGCCCGCGCCATCGAAAACCAAGCCTACGTCATAGCCCCCGCACAGCACGGCAAGCACAGCGAGCACCGCGAAAGCTATGGCCATTCCTTGATCGTTGACCCTTGGGGACAAATTGTTGCCGAGGTCGAAACAGGAGACGGGTATGCGATAGCAGCCATCGACCCAGATGTAATCAAAAAAGTCCGTCAAGAAATACCCTCACTGGCCAATCGTCGGTCGTTTTCATAGAGAGATACAAATGGATGGACCCAACAACTTAGACCGGGAAGAGGCGCGTCTACACGTCTCGGGCATGAGCCTGGTGGTGATTGCCGCACTGATTGTGATCGCAGCCGGCCTGAAGTCATCGCAAGACTTGATGGTGCCTTTCTTGCTCAGTGTATTTATCGCAACAATTGCTGCGACACCCATGTTTTGGTTACAGCGAAAGGGTGTTCCGGAGGCGTTTTCTCTCCCTATCGTCATGATTCTGATGGTGTTCACCATTGTTTTGATGGGCATGCTAATCGCGCAATCAACCTCCGCATTTTCCGCCAAGTTACCCTTCTATCAAGAGCGTTTACTCTTACTTCAAAGAGATGCGATCGAAATGCTACGGCCAATTCTCGAACCGTTGAACATCACGGATCTTGCCATCATCACGACAAACTTCTCCCCCAACTCAGCGCTCGAACTTGCCGGCACAACGCTTGCG
>JAQWQN010000209.1 GCA_029244465.1 Pseudomonadales bacterium | reverse complement strand
GGGCGCGGAAGACATTAAGCGGCAGGCGCTGAATGTGTACCGGATGAAGTTATTGGGCGCTGAAGTGATTCCCGTGACTTCAGGTTCAAAGACGCTCAAAGATGCGATGAACGAAGCGATGCGTGACTGGGTAACGAATGTTGATAACACGCACTACATTATAGGCACTGTGGCAGGTCCACACCCGTATCCAATGGTCGTGCGTGACTTTGCTTCACAAATAGGCATAGAGGCGCGCGAACAGATTTTGGATCAGGCGGGTAGGTTGCCCGACATGTGCGTGGCTTGCGTTGGTGGTGGTTCCAACGCGATGGGACTTTTCTATCCCTTCATTGATGACCTCGATGTCGAACTGGTAGGGGTTGAAGCAGCTGGGCACGGTATTGAGACTGGCGAGCACGCAGCGCCCTTGAACGATGGCACGATCGGCGTTCTGCATGGCAACCGGACTTACCTAATGGCGGATCAGGATGGACAAATTGCGGCCACTCATTCCATTTCGGCGGGCCTAGATTATCCTGGGGTTGGGCCGGAACATTCCTATCTAAAGGACATTGGTCGCGCACGCTATGGGAGCGCGACGGATGAAGACGCGATGACTGGTTTCAGACTGCTTAATCGCACTGAGGGTATTTTGCCCGCTCTTGAATCAAGTCACGCGATTGGTTGGGTTGCCAACACAGCTGGCGAGTTTAGTGCAGACCAGATTGTGTTGATTAATCTGTCAGGAAGAGGAGATAAGGACATTAATACAGTCGCTACCTTAGATGGGATAGAACTTTAATGACAAGAATTGACCGCCTGTTTGCTAACTTGAGTACGCGTAAAGCCTTGGTTACTTTTGTAACGGCAGGCGATCCGACGACTGCCCACACTGTGTCTGCAATGCATGCATTGGTCGATGGAGGCGCGGACCTTTTAGAGTTAGGTATTCCTTTTTCCGACCCTGAAGCGGAAGGTCCAACTATACAAGCCTCCAGTGAGCGAGCGTTAGCAAATGGCATGACGCTTGCGAAAACGCTAGATATGGTTGCCGAGTTCCGTAAAAACAATGCAGATACCCCTGTTGTTTTGATGGGCTATCTAAATTCAGTTCTGGCCATGGAAGATTTTGGTGCTCGAGCAGAAAAAGCCGGCGCTGATGGCTTGATTATGGTTAATTTACCACCGGAAGAAGCCATCGCGCTTCGAGGCGAACTAGCGACGCATCAGATAGACCTGATCTTCCTCCTGGCTCCGACGACGACCACACAGCGGGCACAGTATATTTTGAACAACGCCTCAGGCTTCGCCTATTACGTTTCGTTGAAGGGCATTACGGGTGCAGATAGTCTGAAGGTTGATGAAGTTGCTGCGCGCATGAACGCACTTAAAGGTATGAGCGACATTCCCATCTGTGTTGGCTTTGGGATTAAAGACGCGGCAACAGCGGCAGCGGTTGGCGCACATGCTGACGGTGTCGTGGTTGGCAGTGTGCTCGTCAGCTTGATGGCCTTGCATGTTGACGATGTAGCGCAAAGTTCAGCTGCATTACGGTCCGTGGTCGCTGATCTTCGGGCAGGATTAGACCGCGCTTGAACGGCTATAACGGCGGGCTCACGAGCGTGGATGCGTGGCTCGAGTACGTCTCTCGATTGCAGTGGCAGACCGTCGGTATGGGACTCGAGCGTATGACTGAAATGGTTGACCGACTCGCACTACGACGTCCTGCGCAACATGTGATCACGGTTGCGGGTACAAATGGCAAGGGCACAACGTGCCATGCACTTGAGCAATTGTTGCTTGGCTCGGGGGCCACGGTCGGGACGACACTTTCACCGCACATTGACCGATTTAACGAGCGAATTCGTTTGCACGGACAAGAACTGAATGATGCGGAAATCTGTCGCGCATTTGCAGCAGTGGAAGCAGCTCGAGGGGATCTCACGCTCACGTACTTTGAGTACTCCACGATCGCAGCTCTGTGGGTATTTGCTCAGGCCAAGCTTGATTTTGCGATTTTGGAGATTGGTTTAGGCGGACGCCTGGACGCGTTTAACGTGATTGCTGCAGATACCGCAATAATCACTAGCATTGGGCTTGATCACCAGGAGTTGCTCGGCGATACGCTTGATGCGATTGGCGCCGAAAAAGCAGGAATCTTTCGGCCTGGACAGCAGGTCGTGCTGGGGATCGATATGCCAAACTCTGTGATGGCACGTTGCGATCAACTGGGGTTAGAGCCAAGTGTGCTCGGCCAGCATTTTAGTGTCACAGAAGATGCAACCTTGGGCACATGGGAATATGAGAGTGACGGCCAAATTGTATCCACCATTCCAATTGGCCAATGTGGCCCAGCAAATATAGCGCTTGCCTATCGGGCGGTGACGCTAATCGGTGTTTTGGAAAGTCAATCCATTGCGGCTCGAAAGAAATTGTTGCGCAATGCTTCAAAGGGTCTGAGTGTCAAAGGTCGCCTGCAGAAATTTGCCTGGTCCGGTCGTACTATCCTGTGTGACGTTGCCCACAACCCAGCAGGGGTTGAGTTTCTATGTCGAGAGCTTGCGTTGCGAGGACTAGATCCGGACTTGATTGTTTGTGGCATGCTCACGGGCAAGGACCATCTCGGAGTCTATACCACCGTCAGCGAAAAACTCCGCGGTAAGTGGGCGTTTCTCGACACCTTTGGTGATCGAGCGCTATCCGCTGGAGATCTTAGTCACGCGGCAGGTCTGATGCAAAACGACGATCCCAAAGCACGCTGTTTTGACCTTGTGACTGGTTTAGGTGGATTAGCGTCATTTCTCTCATCGGCTTCCAACGAAGGGGATGTTATTCTAGTGTTTGGGTCGTTCAACGCCGTCGAACAAAGCCTAATGCTAATGAATCATTCAGCCGGTGCGTGCTAACGTGCAAGAGCGGATACGCTATCGAATTTCGGGGTCGTTATTTCTGATTGCACTTGCCGTGATTTTTCTGCCGATGTTGTTTGATGACGACAACAGACCGACCCCGGCTATTCCTGCCGAACCAGAAACAAGGACTGCTAAGGTGCTTGCGCCATATGACGAGGTCGTTCCACGTAGTGACATTGTCGCGCGAGTTGAGGCATTACGATCTGAGGTGGACGAGGACGGCTTTAGCACAGCGACCAAAGAGCGGGTCGGCGAACCCATACTCCTAACCAGATCTGGCGAAACTGAGATCTGGGCGGTACAAGCTGCCAGTTTTGCCAAGGTCGAAAACGCGCGGAACTTCCGCCAAGAGCTCCGCAATGCAGGCTTTGAAGCGTTTGTTTCATCGGCTAAAAATAACAGGGCAGTGATTATGCATAGAGTCGCAGTTGGTCCATTGTCAAAGCAGGCGGACGCCGAGGAGATAGCGTCGAGGATTGGCGGGCTCTTTGGTGTAACGCCGCAACTCGTAGAGATGATCCCATAGTGAGTTTTGCGACGCTTGATATCGTGATCGCCGCGGTCATTTTGCTCTCGGCCGTTATCGGCCTCGTCCGGGGTTTGGTAAAGGAAGTGCTCTCGTTGGTTTCGTGGGCAGCGGCGTTCGTTGTCGCCCTCTTCTTTTCTACAGAGTTGGGTCAATTGCTCCCTGCCACGTGGGGGTCAACAGCTCTTCGGCAAGCGATTGCATTTGTGATTTTGTTTGTAGGAACGCTTGTTGTTACTGGCTTGCTGCAGTGGCTCATTGGGCGTTTAATTGAGACCACGGGCTTGAGTGGTACAGATCGATTCTTGGGCTTCCTATTTGGTAGCGCTCGCGGTCTATTGGTTGCATTGGTCGTTTTGGTCGGGCTGGAGCAGATTGCAAGCGATGCATCTTGGTGGCAAGAGGCGCGACTCGCGGAAGAGATACTCGCGTTCGAAGACGAAATGCGAGAGCTCTTTGGTCAAGCGCGACATTTTGTAGAAGAAGACATGATCCAGCGGCAGGATATTTAAAAGCGCGTTCTTACACCGATCTGAAGACAAATAGATTGTTGATGTCGCATGGGCTCTCTAGAATGGGCTTGCCGACCCTTCATGTTACTTGGGCTTGGATAAAGCAAGAGAGGCTCACTAGCTTATGTGCGGAATCGTAGGAATTGTCTCTCACAAGAATGTTAATCAGAAAATCTATGACGCTCTGACGGTCTTGCAGCATCGAGGCCAAGATGCTGCAGGCATGGTTACAAGTGACGGGCGAACTCTGCAGCTGCGTAGAGGCAACGGCTTGGTGCAGGATGTTTTTCGTGAAAATCACATGCTCAGGCTCGAGGGTAATGTAGGTATTGGCCATGTGCGCTACCCGACGGCAGGAAGTTCCAGTTCTGCAGAAGCTCAGCCAATGTACGTGAATTCACCATACGGCATTACGTTGGCGCATAACGGTAATTTGACCAACGCCGAATCGCTAAAGTCCGATCTCTTCGCAGAAGACCTGCGCCACATAAATACCAATAGTGATTCTGAGGTTTTACTTAACGTTTTCGCACACGAGCTGCACCTGCTTCGTGCTCATAACCCTGAGCCAGCAGATATTTTTACGGCGGTCTCTGGCGTACACCGACGTTGCCAAGGCGCGTACGCCGCTGTCGCAATGATCATTGGGTGCGGTGTCCTTGGCATTCGTGACCCTTACGGCATTCGACCACTGGTCTATGGGCGCAAAGAAACGGATCAGGGCTTCGAGTATATGATCGCGTCCGAGTCGGTTGCCCTGGACTCGCTTGGGTTTGAGTTGATTGGTGATGTCGCCCCGGGCGAAGCCATCTTTATCACTAACGATGGTCAGATCCATCGGCAGCAATGCGCTGATAACACGAAACTCGTACCGTGCATTTTCGAACACGTGTATTTGGCTCGTCCGGATTCGATTATGGATGGCGTGTCCGTGTACAAGAGTCGGTTACGGATGGGGGAGCACTTAGCAGATAGCATCTTAGCTAGGTACAGCCAGGACGCGCATGATATTGATGTGGTCATTCCGATCCCGGAAACCGGACGGACTGCGGCTTTGCCGCTCGCGCATCGGTTGAACGTGAAATACCGCGAAGGTTTCGTCAAAAATCGTTACATAGGCCGAACATTTATCATGCCTGGTCAAAGTCAGCGTCGCCGCTCTGTGCGACAAAAGTTCAATACCATTGAGCTTGAGTTCAAAGATAAGAATGTCTTGTTGATTGACGATTCCATCGTGCGTGGCACGACGACTCAGCAAATCATTCAAATGGCTCGGGACGCTGGCGCTCGTAAGGTTTACGTCGCTTCAGCCGCACCGGCCATCAGATACCAAAACGTGTACGGAATTGATATGCCAGCCCGCGAGGAATTTGTGGCGCATCAACGTACAGAGGAGGAGGTGGGCCGGCTGCTCGGAGCGGATTGGTTGGTTTATCAGAAGCTGAACGACTTGAAATCAAGCGCAATGGAAGGTAATCCAAACATTGATGATTTTGAATGTTCTACGCTAGATGGCCATTACGTGACTGGGGACATAGATGACACCTATCTTGAACAGTTATCCTTAAATCGAAACGATAGAATGAAGCAACAACGTGAAGCCCAATCCGCAACGGATACCAACGTTCTCGAGCTCCACAACCACGCGTAACCAAGGCGCGCGGCGGGACGATGTGAAGGAACAGATCGAAACGCTCATTGGTACTCTGAATAACGTACTTCTGGGCAAAGAACAGCAAATCAAGCTCAGCTTGGCCTGTTTGTTCGGCCGTGGACACCTGCTTATCGAGGATTTACCCGGCATGGGTAAAACGCTCTTGTCGCACGCATTGGCGCGCGTACTCGGTTTGAGCTACAACCGCATCCAATTTACTTCCGATGTGCTGCCATCCGATATTATCGGGGCGACGATTTTTGACAAGAACGAGAATGACTTTCGTTTTGTTGAAGGTCCGCTGTTTGCCCAGCTGATTTTGGCGGATGAAATTAATCGAGCGACACCCAAGAGCCAAAGCGCCTTGCTTGAGGCGATGGAGGAGCGTCAAGTCACACACGATGGTCGCACACTTGCTTTGCCGGAACCGTTTTTTGTGATCGCGACGCAAAACCCCTCAACACAAGCCGGAACTTTTCCACTGCCAGAATCTCAGCTAGACCGTTTTCTCATGCGGGTGGCGCTCGGCTATCCGGAGCCGGCAGCCGAAAGAGAGCTGCTTTTGTCTGGCGACAGGCGAACGCAGTTAGAGGGTCTTGAAGCGGTGATTTCTTTGGCTCAGCTCAATGACATCCAGGCAAGCGTCGATCAGGTAGGCGTGTCCGAACCGCTTGTTGACTACGTACAACGCCTGTTAGCCTTTTCACGCCAAGGCAACGAGTTTGCTTACGGGTTGTCTCCGCGTGGGGCCTTAGCGCTTTTGCAAAGCGCAAAAGCGTGGGCACTTGTTCACGACCGCACCCATGTCGTGCCGGAAGATGTACAAGCCGTATTGCCCAGCGTGGTTGAGCATCGGCTTCGAGAGTCGGCAGACTTTGCTGGTAATAGTGGCGGTGCGCTTGCGCAGAAACTACTAGGTAGTGTTGACGTAGTCGCCTAAAACTTCGAGGTTTCGTATGGAACACGCGGTGGCATCAGAGCGGGTGGGGTCATCTCCAGCAGAAGCTGCGAGTCGGCCCGTGCTTGGTCGTCGTTTTGCGTCATGGCTTGACCGGCGAATTCCGCCCGGTGCCAAAATCAAGCTAAGTCAGGCAAATATTTTCATTTTTCCAACTCGCGCGGGATTTGTGTTTGGCGGTTTGTTAATCGTGCTCATCCTGGGTGCGATCAACTATCAAAATTCGCTGGTCTATGGCGTCGCGTTCAGCTTGAGCAGCCTGTTCATCGTGACTATTCTGTATACGTTTCGAAATCTCTCGGGATTGAGTCTTGAACTCGCCGAGTCAGATTTTGGTTTCGTCGGTGAAGATTTGCAGTTCAACGTGCGGGTTGAACGTCCAAAGGGTCATGGGCGGGAGGGCATTCAAATCGGCTGGCCCGAGGGATTCAAACAATGGGTCGAGATTTTTGAAACTGAGGCGACGATCGTACGCCTGTATGTCAAAGCAGAGCAGCGTGGGTGGTTGCGCCCCGGACGAATGCTGGTTGAGACTTACTACCCACTCGGTCTTCTTCGGGCGTGGACTTGGGTAGATATCCAAGCACGTGGCCTGGCTTATCCAAAACCCATTTTTCAGGAGATCTCTAATCTTCAATCCTCTCGCCGAAACGACGAAGGTGAACTGGTGGATCCACTCGGATCAGAGGACTTTGTGGATATTCGGGAATACAAGCCCGGTGACCCTGTTAGGAACATCATATGGCGTTCTTTTGCGCGCACCAATGATGTCGTGGTCAAGCGTTATGCCAGTTATGTCGAGCCTCGACTCTGGTTCGATTTTCAAGATATTGCTGGGGACACAGAAGAGCGCCTGAGTCGTTTGACTGGACTCGCGTTGAAAGCGACGCGTAGTGATCGAGAATTTGGCTTGAGGCTACCCGGCTTTGAGATGTCTCCAGGTATCGGGCAAGTACATCTAGACAGAGTGCTCAGAGAGCTCGCACTTTATGGTCTGGATGGACACACAGATGGTTAAGCGGCATAACGGCGCAGGTATCGCCGAGCAGATACCGCGCAACAGTCTAGCGCTCCTGATGGTTGCTCAATTGGTTGTCGTCATACCGCTGTCTGGTTATATCTCGGTTTGGATTGTCGGGGTTTGCTTGTTTAGCGGCTATTGGCGCACGCAAGTTTACCGTGGTCGGTGGGGCTATCCACGGTCTTGGGTGAAGGCGCTTCTTGTGGTGGCCTCGTTTGCAGGTCTTGCGATATCTGGTTATCGGACCTTTACGTTAGAAGCGGCCACATCGCTGTTGGTACTTGCGTTCGCACTTAAGCTGATTGAAATGCGAAATCGTAGAGATGCGTTTCTTGTCATTTTTCTATGTTATTTCCTGACTGCAAACGCGTTCCTATTCGATCAATCAATTGCGCTGACGTCATACCAGGTCTTAGCGATGGTCGTGGTAACGGCGGCTTTGGTAGGCCTTAATCAATTGCAGTCGCGAGTGCGGCCGCTGGCTAGCTTATGGACGGCTGGCGGATTAGTCCTGCAGGCACTGCCGTTAACGCTCGTGTTGTTCTTCCTGTTTCCGCGGATCGGACCACTATGGTCGGTGCCACTCCCGAACGCGGCGAGCACCGGGTTGTCAGATCAGATAACCCCTGGGGATGTCGCGAGCCTTAGCCAATCGGATGATCTCGCATTCCGCGTGTTGTTTGAAAATGAAGTGCCACGCAATCGAGATCTGTATTGGCGTGGACTGGTTTACAGTCAGTATGAAAAAGGTACCTGGTCGGTTGGGTCGGCGTTGCCGGTTGCCGCCAAACCGCGCGCGGATGCGAGGCCGTTTGCTTACCAGGTTTTCTTAGAACCGACACAAAGTCGTTGGCTATATGCATTGGATACGCCGACTGACTTCAGTCCGAAGATTGAAATGCTACGTGACTTTAGGTTGTTGAGTCATGAACCTGTGCGATCCGTGTTTCGATATCGGGTCGAGACAAATCCTGCGGTTGTTCTTGATCGGGAACTCCCTGGTTGGTTGCGCCGCCGGGAACTCGCGCTGCCAGAAGGCGAGAATCCGCGCATTCGTTCCTACGCAACATCTCTGCGATCTGCTCACGACAACACGCGCGACATGGTGGTGGCGATGATGCGTGAGTTACAAGAGGGTTTTATCTACACGTTACAGCCCCCAACTTTACCGAGCCGAGACGCAATAGATGCATTGTGGTTCGATACTCGAGCTGGTTTCTGCAGCCACTTTGCAGGCGCCATGGTTTTTACCCTTCGTGCAGCGGGCATTCCCGCTCGGATGGTTGGCGGTTACCAAGGCGGTGAAGTGAATCCAGTCACCGGCCATGTCGTTGTCCGCCAATACCTTGCACATGCTTGGGTCGAGTATTGGGACGCAGATAATGGCTGGGTGCGTGTGGATCCAACCTCGGCCGTCGCCCCAGAGCGCATTGAGAGCGGTCTGAGTGCGGCGCTATCGAGCAACGAGCGCTCGGCACTGTCGATTTTTACAACTGCTCGTATGGGCCAGGGCGCGATTCTCACTGATATTTTGCAAT
>JAQWQN010000206.1 GCA_029244465.1 Pseudomonadales bacterium | reverse complement strand
GGCAATCAGGGCGGAACCAATTGGTATCCCCCCTCTTATAGCCCAAGCACAGATCTGTTTTATTTCGCCGCATGGAACGACTATGCAACGTATTACCAAGCAATCGAGCAAGAGTACGAGCCAGGATCGGCATTCTTAGGTGGTGGCTTTACGGTACGCGCGCCGGTTAGGGGGGCACCGACCATCGGCATCGGTCGAACGACACCGATAAACAATTGGACCAGCGAGGTTGGCTACGGCTCTCTCAAAGCCGTAGACCCAGATACGGGCGAGGCAGTGTGGACCTACAATCAATTCGACGTCAGCGACAGCGGCATGCTAACTACAGGCTCCGATCTCTTGTTTACCGGCGGAAGAGAAGGATACTTCCATGCGCTAGACGCCGAGACAGGTGCCCTTTTATGGAAGGTCGCCCTTGGCGGCCAGATCGTGATGGCACCCATCACCTATGAGGTAAATGGCATTCAATACGTGACCGTCATATCCGGGCATACGATGGCGTCCTTTGCTCTGCCTCAGGAATAGAGCGCCAGTAAGAGCCCGCGACCCAGAGTCAGTGCGGCCCTTTTACTGCGCGGCCTCAATCCAAACGGATTGTAATGCAACATAGTCCTCAATCCGTAAAGGGCTTTCACCAGCCGGATAGTTATTGAGTTTCAACACGTAGGCCGTGATATCAGCATACTGTTGCGCATCTAAACTGTTGGGCGCCGCCTGCGGCATGGTCTGTCGGATCACGTCGTAAAAGTCCGCCACGGACGAATCAACCCAGCGAAATACAAAGTCTTCACCAATAATTGATGGCGATGGCCCATGACCACCCACCTGTCCAGACTTGTTCGAGTGACAGGAAAGGCATTGTTCTGCAAACAATTTGGCCCCGGCCACGGTTTGTTCCTCGCTGTAAACACCATCCCAGACCGAGCCTTCCTCGGCTGCCGCAGTTGCGGTTAACGCGAGGCAAAGATAAGAGAAAATAGTTGCGCGCATCATTCGCTGTCAGGTAGCGCTAATGCAATCAATTCTGGCGGTGTGCCACCTATCGTTATCGCAATGAACTGCTTCCCGTCTTGCATGTAAGTCATCGGCGAGCTGATCGCACCTCGGGGCAGGTCAGTAGAACCCAACTCTTCACCAGTTGCCTTGTCATACGCTACCAATCGGGCGCCACCGGATCCGCCACCAGCTGTCAGCGCTGTGACCAGTAGTGTCTTGGTAACAAGTGGACCACCGCGACTGTTGTCACCACCTAATGGCGGCAGGTCAAGATCACGCAATAGGCGATGACGACGCAAGCGGTCGCCATTGCCCAGCGGTGTCATCCAAACATGTTCACCCGTGTTCATATCAATCGCAGTCATCCGCGAGTACGGTGGCTTCACTAAGGGCAAACCACGTGGCATGCGCGGTCCGGTAGCACCAGGCTCAGCCCTCAGGCGTTGCGATTCTGGCATGCCATGCGTATACCGCAGATTGCCATTGTCGGGTTCATAAAAGGTAATTACGCCGGGATTGTTGTTCGAGGGTACATACAATATGCCTGTCTCTGGATCGACACCCGCGCCAGACCAGTTGGCACCACCAGCGCCGGTCGGTCGGAAAACAAGTCCTTTGATTTCGCCATCGTTCATCATCTGTGGCGTATAGAGCGGCCCTAAACGCCAACCTTCCACAGCCTTTAAGGCCATTTCTCGTATTTCTGGCGTAAAATCAACGAGGTCGTCTTCCGTGACGCCTTGATATTCAAACGGTGCGGGCTTGGTCGGGTAGGGTTGTGTCGGCCAAGGCTCTTCACCGGGAATGTTCGTATCGGTTGGTACCGGACGTTCCTCTATCGGCCAGATCGGTTCACCCGTTGCGCGGTCAAACGCGTATAAAAAACCCTGCTTACTAACTTGCGCTAACGCTTTAATGGGTTTGCCATCCACAACTACATCCAACAAGTTCGGTGCAGTCGGAAAGTCGTAGTCCCACAAACCATGATGTATGGCCTGGAAATGCCAGACCTTCCGGCCTGTATCCGCCTCAACCGCAACGATACTCTCGGCAAACAGATTCTCCCCTAATCGGTGACCACCGTAGTAATCATTTGTTGGTGTGCCTGTCGGTAGATAGACAATACCAAGCTCTTCATCGCCACTTAAATACGGCCAAACATTAGCATTACCGGAGTATCGCCATGAGTCATTCTTCCATGTTTCAACGCCTTCTTCACCGGCTTCCGGCACTGTATGAAAATCCCACTTATGCTCGCCGGTACGCACATCCCATGCCCGCACCCAGCCCGGAACAGCTTCCTTGTTAACGCGTCGATCTGCAATCGATGAACCGTGCACAACAGTGTCACCGACGACGATTGGCGGCGACTGCACCGAATAAAGCATCGCGTTTAAGTAGTCGCGACTGTTTCGATCGGCGCGCGGCAATCCCTGCGTCAGATCAACATGGCCGCCATTGCCAAAACCCCGGCACGGGTGACCGGATCTCGCATCAACACAAATAAGGTATCCATTACCGGTACCCCATAAAATTCTCTCCTCCTCACCATCAGTCCAATACGCCACCCCACGCTGGCGCCATGTGACGGTCATCGAGGTCGTGCCCTCTTCATAACTTTTCGGGTTATAGATCCAACGGGTTTTGCCGCTAGCCGCATCTACCGCGACACCCTGAGACAGCGGTGTATTGAAATAGAGGACGCCATCAATCATCAGCGGTGTGGCTTGAAAGCTCGCCCAATTTGGCGTGTTCTGATCTCGATAGAGATCCGGATTTTCCCTAACAAGCTGCCCGACAACATCATCTCGAGGCGCCGACCACTCGCCGCCTGCTGCCGTCGTCTTGGTTAAGAAGCCATCGGCTGAAACCCAGCGCCAGGCCACTTCAAGTTCTTGAAAATTATCTCGATTGATTTGATCGAGAGGAGAGTACTTGGTGCCCGCTTTGTCACCACCATAAGCACGCCACTGGCCACCTTCTGTCCCAACTGGCAACTCCTCTGCCACCGCAAAGTTTGATAACACTACAACTACGGCAGACCGCAGCCAAACGCGAGCGACGCGCATAAGCTTCTCCTCGTTGAAATTCCCCTTTGGCACAGATAATAGCTTAATGTCTTTACAGCCGTCACCGTGGCAACTACGCCCACCGACCAATTAAACGTATGGAAGAATGTCCTTAGCGACGCGCTCAAGCACATCAAAGCGAGTATCAAAGTTTGGCAGGATCATCAGTTGTTCTAATCCGACCGACTCCATTCCATGGATACGCTCAATAAGCTGATCCTTCGTCCCGATCATGCTTGACGCTTCCAAGACAGCTGGAGTTAGGAATTTTTCTTCTTCTTCCAATACCCAGCAATTATGCCCGCCATGTATCCGCTGGTGCCGCCGCTCCTCCGGATAGGTTTCCAGCAAGCTCGTATAGTCGTCCCAGATACCCGCTAGCGAATTAGGCGGTTGGTGACCAAAGTTACGGAATTGATCGTACGAGTAGTGCACGGCTGCCATCGCCATCGCACCGCACTCGGCTTTAACCCGATCGGAATCGATAGCTTCACCGTCATCGAGCACCACCATCGTTGTCAGCGCTGTGGTGTAGTATCCCTTGCCCGGACCGATCTCGCGGCCAACCTCTCGAGCACCTTCCTGCATCATATGCCAGACAGAGTTCATCGCGGCGGGATTGCCAACTAACGCAAGTACAGCGCCATCGCCATACTTACCGGCCAGAGCCAAGGACTTGGGTCCAAAGCCTGAAATATATAGCGGTATCGGATCCTCAAAATTAACAAAGCCTTTGTCGCCCATGATGTGGCGGATCGGTATCGAGCCATCCCCGTGCGGCATCTCGGCTTCCTCGCCCTGCAACAAGGGTACTAACTGCTGCAGGTAGATTTCGAAATCTTTGATTCGTTGAGGCGGCAAGCCCATAACACGGCGAGCCGTATTGCCCGCACCTACCCCAAAGAAAGTCCTACCCGGTGCAATCGCATTAATTGTCGCTATACCGGCAGCGTTGACAGAGGGTGGACGAGTACCCGTCACCGCCACACCCGTACCCAACTTGATCGTTGAGGTTTGAGTTGCCGCTAGCGCAAGCGTCGCATAACAATCCGACCACAACATTTGTGAATCGGCGAGCCATGCATGTGTATAACCCAACTCCTCTGCGCGAACGACGTAACCAATATCGTTGATGTGTGACGCGACACAAAGCCCTATATCCATATCCCTCTCCCCAGAGTCTAGTGATTAATCTTAAAATACGATCCGCAAGACGCTTTCAGCTACGCAAGCCGGTTTGTCTTGGCCATCAATTTCAACGGTTAGCTCGTTGATCACTTCAAGCTGCTCGCCTTTTTGCTCAACACTCTTGATTTTACCAGCGGTACGTATCTTTGCACCTACGGCAACAGGTGACATAAAACGAACACGATTCCAACCATAGTTGACGCCCATTTTCATGCCTTCAAGTGATGGTAGACCGACACCCTCGCCACCCGGCAAAAAACTCATGATCGACATTGTCAACTGCCCATGAGCAATCGGTGTACCGAAAGGTCCGGCCTTGGCGCGCTCAGGGTCTACATGTATCCACTGCTCGTCCAAGGTCGCATCAGCAAAGTTGTTAACTCGATCCTGAGTGACTTCGAACCAATCTGTCGGTGTCGATGCCTGATCTACCTGACTTGATAACGTCTCCAGCGCATTCTCGATTGCGGTCCCCATACTTGTCTCCATTGATTGCATGATTTTGAGTAATGAAGGTTATCATGGTGAAAATTGAATCGGGAGTAGACGCAAGTGACAGAACGGTACCAAGGATATACGCACCTATTATTTGAATATCCAGCCGAGAGAATTCTCAGGATCACCATCAATCGGCCAGAAAAATACAACGCCCTGGACCAAGTCGGCCATCGAGAGTTGACCTACGTCTGGCGCGAAGTAGACGAAGACCCAGACATAGACGTGGTTATTCTCACGGGCGCCGGCAAAGCTTTTTCCGCTGGTGGCGACTTTGACATGGTGCAAAAGATCACCGAGGACTTCGATGTCCGTGCAACGATCTGGAAAGAAGCCAGAGACCTGGTTTACAACATGATAAATTGCGGCAAACCGATTATCTCAGCCATCAACGGGCCTGCTGTAGGAGCTGGGTTGGTTGCGGGCCTCATCGCCGACATTTCCATCGTCGCGAAGTCTGTCTCGATCACCGACGGCCACACGCGTCTTGGCGTCGCAGCTGGTGATCACGCCGCCATTATCTGGCCCTTACTTTGTGGCATGGCGAAGTCGAAATACTACTTACTCACCTGCGATCGATTGAGCGGTGAGGAAGCGGAGCGCATTGGTCTGGTGTCGCTCTGTGTCGAAGATGAGGCGCTGCAAGAAAAAGCCATGGAGGTCGCAGAGAAACTCAAAGGCGGCGCACCCACAGCGATACGCTGGACCAAGTACAGCCTCAACAACTGGTTGCGTATGGCAGGCCCCATCTACGACACCTCAACCGCACTCGAGATGCTCGGCTTTGGCGGGCCAGAAGCACGTGAAGGCCTCGCCTCTTTAAAGGAGAAGCGCGAACCGAACTTCCCAAGAGGTGCAAATATCTAGCAGGACAACAGATTACTCCATCGCACAGCGCGTCATGCACTGAATCATGTCTTTTT
>JAQWQN010000195.1 GCA_029244465.1 Pseudomonadales bacterium | reverse complement strand
CACGAGTAAAACTATCCCGCAGTTCTTCTGAAATGAACCTACTCTACCAACTATTCGTTTCTGCAATTGTACTTTGCGCAGTAGCACCATTCGTCGGTCCGATTATTCGCGCACCCACTGCGATGATCTATTCAGTCTTTGCCTTCCAGGTGGTCGCCATAGCCGCGTTTGGTTTTCTCGCATGGTATTGGCTACTTTCTATTTATCCCGTTTCAAACATGACCTCTTTTGGACTGCTCTCGCCCATTTTTGGGGTGTTTTTTGGCTGGCTGATTTTCGACGACGATCTAACCCTCGGTTTTGTGGTTGCGATGCTCACAGTTGGCGCCGGCATAGTTCTTGTCAACAAACGCACCGCGTCGACATGAGGCTTAGAGACGCTAGACTAACCTTCATATTATGCTGCACAATTTTGACGAATACAGACGTACTCGCCAATGCGGTAGAAACCAACAGTGCGGACATAGTGATTCGTGGCGGTACAATTTATGACGGCACAGGGGCAAGTCCATATGTTGCCGATGTTGCTATCGTTCGAGACAAGATCGTCGCTATCGGTAATCTTGGATCACTGATCGCAGCAACGACCTTAGACGCGCGAGGTCTAGCCGTCGCTCCCGGATTTATTAATATGCTCAGTTGGGCAACGGAATCGTTATTGGTTGATGGCCGTTCCCTAGGTGATATCTATCAAGGTGTTACACTGGAAGTCTTCGGCGAGGGCTCTTCCATGGGACCGCTCAGTCCTGCACTCAAGGCTCGACTCAAAGCGGGCCAATCTGACTACAGCTACACCATCGCCTGGACAACGTTGGGCGAGTATCTCGAACACCTCGAAGCTCAAGGTGTCGCTCCAAATGTCAGTTCATTCGTTGGGGCGAGCACCATTAGAGCACACGTTTTAGGCGCCGCAGACCGGGCGCCAAATCCTGTCGAGATTAAAAAGATGCAAGACCTTACTGATCAAGCCATGCGCGAAGGTGCTCTCGGGATTGGCTCTTCTCTTATTTACGCGCCCGGCTTCTACGCCAAGACTGAAGAATTAGTCGCCCTGACCGCCGTCGTCGCCCAGCACGGTGGTATGTACATTTCTCATATCCGTAGCGAAGGCGCACGCCTGCTTGAAGCCGTCGATGAGCTACTAGAAATTTCGAGAACGACTGGAGCCCGAGCCGAAATTTACCATCTCAAGATCGGCGGCAAGGAAAACTGGCACAAGTACGATGACCTGATCGCAAAGCTCAATCACGCTCGCGCCCAGGGCCTCGAAGTGACGGCGAACCTCTACACCTATACGGCAGGATCAACGGGTCTGGATGCAGCAATGCCACCTTGGGTGCAGACAGGCGGTTATGACGCGTGGCGCGCACGCCTGCAAGACCCCGAAATTCGCGCCCGGCTAGAAAAGGAAATGCATTCACCCACGAGCCAATGGGAAAACTTACTGTTATCTGCTGGACCGGAAAAAACACTGCTTGTGGGGTTTCAAAACCCACAGCTACGCAAGTACACCGGCCAAACTCTCGCCGAAGTCGCCCGGCAAAAAAACAAGAGCGCCATCGCGACGGCAATCGATCTTGTGATTGCAGACGGGAGCCGAGTTCAGGTCGTCTACTTTCTCATGTCGGAGACCAACCTACGAAAAATGATCCAAATTCCTTGGGTTTCATTTGGCAGCGACGCGGCATCGATGTCTGCTAGTGGCGTGTTCCTAAATCGCAGTACCCACCCGAGAGCCTATGGCAATTTCGCGCGAGTGCTTGGCAAATACACGAGAGAAGAAAAGCTCCTCACGTTAGCACAAGCGATTCACAAGCTGACCGGTCTTCCAGCCCGAAACCTACGTATTCAACAACGTGGTCTGTTAAAGGAAGGCTTCTTTGCTGACGTGGTGGTCTTCGACCCAAACGAAGTTCGCGATACCGCGACGTACGAGCAACCTCATTCGCTGGCTGTCGGAATGAAGCACGTATTTGTCAACGGCGAGCCCGTCTTGACTCAGGGTAAGACCACCGGACGCCTGCCCGGTCGTGTCGTCCGAGGTCCCGGCTGGTCTGGCAAAAACAAGTCAACTAAGTGAATATTGCACCGGAGTTTCGCTACGCCCGGATCATCCTGCTGATTAGTCTTGTTGGGATGGGTTTCGGCTTTACTGTCCTTTTTGCCATTCTCGGGCCGCTCGGACGTGAAGTTGGATTTTCCGAGTTGCAGATAAGCACAATCATCGCTGCTTCGTCTTTAACTGTATTTCTCGCCAGTCCGAGGTGGGGTCGACTCAGTGATCGATGGGGACGCAAGAAAGTGCTCTTAATCGGGTTGTTCGGCTATACCTTTGGCACGCTTCTCTTTGCCTCCGTTTTTCATATGACCCTGATCGGGGTGCTGATACCTGTCATTGGTTTCTACTCACTGATCCTATCCCGCGTCGCGCATGCATCCCTAATGGCTGCCATGATGCCTTCAGCGAGCGCTTATATGGCAGACATCACAGACCTTGATGGCCGAACCAAGGGCATGGGCGCAGTTGGGGCCGCCACGAATATCGGCAATATTATAGGACCTGCGATTGGCGGTTTACTTGCAGGTATCACATTACTCACTCCACTTTGGTTTGGTGCCGGACTGGGTGCTATCACCGCATTTTTCGTACTTTTTTTCCTACCTGAATCGCCAGCCACCAAGCATCCGCCAAGCCGAAAAGCCGTACAGCTAAAATATAGTGATCCGAGAATCCGGCCATACATCGCGGTTGGTGTTCTTATGTTCATGGGGATGGCTTTGGTCCAACAAACACTGCCTTTTAGATTCCAAGACGTGCTCTTGCTGACAGCGGTCGAGACGGCCCAGACGTTTGGCGCAGCCATGGGACTTTCAGCGGCGGCATCTCTCGCCAGCCAAATGTTGCTCATGCAAAGAATCGACCTTAAACCCTTCCAATGGCTGCTATGTGGCATGCCAGTATTGATTGCAGCCTTTCTGCTGATGGCCATCGCAGAGACCAGAGAACTGCTGTTCATGGCGATGTTTTTACAGGGTGCCGCTATGGGGGTGGCGGGACCCTCCTTCATGGCGGGCGCATCCCTTGCCGTTAGTGCCGAGGAACAAGGTGCAGTGGCCGGGGTCGCGGGTTCCTGTGGGCCCCTAGGGTTCACCATTGGCCCGATCGTTGGAGGCTTTCTCTATCAACTGGCACCAGACCTTCCATATTGGTTCACACTCGCAATTTACATCCCGTTGCTTGCCTTCGTCTTTGTGATTAATCGAAGACTCAGCATGAACATCTAAAAATTTGGCGCTATGATCACCATCTAAATACGTGGAGGACGACGCATGAAGCTGGGTATTCATTTGGAAAGTATTTTGGGTCGCGAGCCGAAAAGCGATGCAAAGCAGACACTCAGACCTATTCTCAGACCGTTTGCCACACTCTTACTGATATTTGCTTCAGCGCATGCCGTTGCGCACGGCAATGCAGCGACCGCGGCGAAGTCTGATCGTTCAATCGATTTTCCAGACGTACAGGGGTACCAAACTTTGGTCGTCGATTTGCATACCCATAGCGTTTTTAGCGATGGCCATGTGTGGCCCAAAATTCGTGTTGAAGAAGCACTCCGCGACGGGCTAGACGGCCTCGCAATCACAGAACATCTGGAGTACCAACCACACCGAGCAGACATCATTCATCCCGATCGGAATCGTGCGTTTGAAGATGCGAGCACTTCTGCCGCAGGGACAGATGTTCTCATCATCCCCGGATCTGAAATCACCCGCGACGCGCCTGCAGGTCATATGAACGCAGTTTTTATTCGTGACGCGAACAAACTTCTTAATGACGACAATGCACCCGAAGACGACGCAGATGTGATGGGTTATTACGCGGCGACAAAAGAATGGCCCGCACAATCTGCAGTTGATGCAGCCCACGCGCAAGGTGCGTTCATTTTCTGGAATCACCCCTACTGGTCGCGCCAACAACCCGATGGCATTGCGACAATGAACGACTTTCATCGACAGAACGCGGAGGCCGGCAAGCTACACGGTATCGAAATCGCAAACGGACAAAACTACTCAGAAGAAGCGCACGCCATAGCTATTGAGCACAATCTCACCTTCATCGGCGTCTCTGACATCCACGATCTTATAGATTGGGATCACCCACCGGCAGAGGGCGAGCACCGCCCTGTCAATCTTGTATTTGCCCGGGACCGCTCATTGGCCGGCATCAAGGAAGCACTTTTCGCAAACAGAACGGTCGTTTGGTTTCGCAACCTTTTGATTGGCAAGAAAGATGTCCTAATACCGTTATTGAAGGCGAGCATTTCAGTCGTATCTGCGACCTACCGTGAAGGCACTCAAGTACTAGACGTCAACATACAGAATCATTCAGACGCAACTCTGAAACTGCAAAATCGCTCAAAAATCACGTTCATGGATGCGGCAGATATCATCAGTCTCCCACCGCACAGCACCACAAATGTCACTATGAAGCCAGGCAAACGTAAGAAGAGGATCAAGATAAAGTTTAATGTGTTGAATGCGCTCACTCAGCCAAAACAGCATCCCGTGATCCAACTGACTATAAGGCCATCACTTGATGCGAGTTAGAATACTTTGAATGACTCCGTTGAATCTCTTTTTCGTGCCCCAGGCGTACAAGTCTATGGGGATGTGCGGTTCGCGAAAGGCATTAGTCTCTGGCCAAACGCGACGATTCGTGCAGAGTCCGACTACGTCGCTGTCGGTGCATACAGCAACATCCAAGATTTCGTCATGGTGCATATTGGCATCGGCCCGACAAACATCGGCGATTACTGCTCGATCACACACCACAGCACTATCCATGGCGCCACAATCGGTAACAATTGTCTGATCGGCATCAACGCGACAATCATGGATGGTGCCGAGATCGGCGACAACTGTATTGTGGCAGGCAACTCAATTGTTAAGGAAGGCACGGTCATACCACCCAACAGTATCGCTGCAGGGGTCCCAGCGACCGTCCGTGCGACACGCAACAACTACGTCGATAACAAACTAAACGCTATTTCCTATTACGAGAATGCCCTAGGTTACCTGGTCGGCAACCACCGGGTCTGGGCAAGCGACGACTATAAAACCAAGATGGCAAAACATCGTCTTCGGCTGCAAGCCGAACTGCAGAATACAGTTACGTCTGCGTGATCAAACTCGTTCATGTGGCGCTTCTGTTTTTGACTGTTGGCTGCGCAGAACCAAATTCCGAAGCAAACCTCGACTCCCAAGTTTGGCCAACCGGTCATTCTGATCATCAAACCCGATCATTTTTCGATGCCATCGCCATGTCGTCCCACAGTAAGGAAATGAGCGGCCTCGCTTTTGAAATCCTGCAATCTCCCGGCAACGAGCCAATCGCAGCGTTGGTTGTGATTGACCTAGAACGTTTCACACCCGCCCTCCTTACGGCCCCTAGTCAAGGACATTCAGTACAGGAGATCATGACAAGATCGCAAGCCAGCCTCGTAATCGGTAGCGGATTTGTCACGGACGCACAGAGCCTAAAACCGGTTGGCCTACTCCGTGTGAACAACCTGGATCTCACCCCACTCGAGCCCTACGGCTATACTCGCATACTGGGCTTCAGCGAAGCGGGCTTTGGCGTACGCCACCGCAAAAACTACGTGGCCGATGCATTTACCTCAGCCATTCAAGCTGGACCTGGCATTATCGAACACGGTGAACTCGACATCAGTGAACGTGATTTGCAACGCCCGACTTACTACAGAAGTTTTGTCGCGCTGTGCAGCGACAGCACCCGGGTTGGTGTGAGCACGAGACCTACCCATCTTCGTACCCTTGGTCAGGTCCTGCTCAAGCACTTTGCAGACAATGATCTGTCGTGCCCCGAAGTTGTCAACCTAGCCGGCGACCGTCAAGCAGTACTGGCGGTTCACGACGGCAGAGGATTCATATACCACGGAGACATTACAACACCGAAGGCAACACTTTTAAGCTTCACGGCCAACTAGGAAGTTACTCGTCGCCGCACGTCAGCGATCGAGCTGGCCTCTTGCAAACTTCGCTCCAGCGCCATAGGTGAGCATCCGCCAAACCCATTCCACTGGCCCGTAGTGATATCTCTGCAACCACCAAGGTGACAGCGACAGCTGTACTAGCCAGATGACGATAACAACCGCATACAATTGCCATCTGGCTAATTCGCCCACTAGCCCCAAGCCCGCACCTGTGAAGACAAACAGACAAATTGCGGAGTGCATCAAATAATTGGTTAGGGCCATACGACCAACGGCCGCTAATCGGCGGCCAAACCCATGTGATTGATGCATTAGAACGACCAGACCCAACCAGCCTAAAGCAAGTGCAATACGACCTATGTGGTAGCTTGGCTGGAGGACGCTGAATGCTGGGAGCAGTAGGAAGTCGCTGCTATACGCGCGCCAAATTTCAAACAAGTTTGTGGCAAAACCAACCGAAAAACCAATGACACTCATCCGCAGGTAAAAACTCCGACTCAACTGGCCTTGCAAGACACCACATTTGAAAAGCGCCATGCCCAACAGCATCACGACGAGTGCGTCAGGAAGCAGAATCGGTAACACATTACTCCGAATAATCTCGGTATTGTGGCCTGCCGTCCAAGCCAAAGCACTGGCATAACTGTCTCTTCGCGCGCGTAACTCATCGGCAACCTGGCTCTCTGACGGGTCAAAATCTGCCGAAAATTCTTGCCAAAACTTTCCAGCCTCCGCCAGTTCCGAGGGTACCTCAGCACCTTGCTGTTGCAGGGACTGGACCTGGCTGGCGGCGGCACCCATTTGGCTGAGACCAGCATACATCGCCGCGTTGTAGAGGCTTAGTAACAAGATCAACACACTCGCTGAAACTAGGAGCTTTTTACCGCTCACATTTCGCACGAAATAAAGCACAAAGCCTGCTAGTGCATAAGTGACGAGAATGTCCCCCGTCCATAGCAACAAGTAACCATCGATCAGCCCGAACATCAGAAGCCAAAAGGTCCTCTTAAAGTGGAGTACACCTCGTCGCTCTCGCGCTCTGCCGAGAAACAGCACGACCCCAGCGCCAAACAACAGGGAGAAAAGAGTACGCATCGATCCTTCGGCCAAGAGTTCCGTCATAAACCAGGCTGCGAGATCAAGAGGACCGTCAATGGCAAGCTTTGGCGCCGTATAAGCTGCCGCTACGAAGCCGAAGCCGATGATGTTCATCAACAGAATGCCGAGCAGTGCGAAACCTCGCAATACATCAAGACTGTCTATTCGTTGTTGTTCACCGACCGGACCGGTGACTTCAACCACGCTCGAACTCCAAGTGACGGCGTGCAGCCCTAACATCACAACTAGGCTCTTTGGCAAAATCGAAATCACGCACCTTGGCGTAATGTAACGTGTCGGTCACAGTCCCTGTCAGAGACATTGGGTCCACCAAAGTCAGCGTCAACTTGAGTCGATAGCCATTCTCAACAAGCTCATACTTTTCGATCACCACTTTGTCTGCACCCGAACTAAGGCCTCGAGTTAGGCCCCAGAACTTAGGCAGGAAGCCCCGCGTTTCAACCACCAATTCATTGTCGGAGCGAGACATGATTCGCGATTGACCCAGGTCATGATCAGATTTAGGAATCGCGGCGATATTTTCGTTGAACAACGTCCTCTGTTCGATAGCGTGCTCTAGCGTGATAAAAATATCGTCACCTCGGTTCACCCATTTCTGACTGTAGGGCCAGCTCAACATTCGCGGTACGCCGCGTGCTTCACAGTTGAGCGAGGGGTCATCATTCACATCAAACCGTGCTACTTCTTCACTAGCACCCGCTGTGAGCGGCCAATCGGACGGCGGTTCAAAGCCTCCGACCAAATTGCTTCGCAATGATCTGATGATCCGCCAGGTACCGCTAAAATCTATCGAAGGTAGCAACGGCGGTTTCGTTGCTTGCAAGATCTCGTCGGTCGGTCGAAACGAATAAAACGTTTTTCCGTCAGATCGCGTAACGTGATTTAAAAGTGCAAAGCGCACCTTTGGATCACTATTCGGATGAGCGACTAAACTGACGCGACTACCAACCGTCAAGGTTGATCGACGCCAGCCATTGCGGACCAACCCTGGGATTGAGTGCCCCTCAAATGTCCAGTTCTGAAGCTGACCTGACGACTCGTCGCGAACCGCCAAGTAGTAGTGTGGATTCGTCCAGCCAACCTCGGTGACCGTGCCATCAATGGTGATCGTCTCATCCAAGTTAAAGGCTGACCTTGAATGATGCGCGTAGCTAAAGGAGGCGAAAAATGAGACGGCCACAAGCAGTGCAACCACCGCATGTTGAACAGGTTGTTTTTGCAACGGCTACCCCCCCTCAATTCTCGCCATAAAAAACACCTCACTGTCCGGCAAAATGGGCTCCAACAATGCATCTTGATATATTTGGCCGTCTATCGCGACTGCCGTTTTCTCTAGTGAGTCAGTCAGATCAGGCCAGCGTTCTTTCAGTTCATTGACAAGAGATCGATAGTCCTCTGCACGCGTGACGCACTCACGAACGCCATCGGTGTAACTCAGAAAACTGTCTGGAAGTACGACTTTTGCCATTTTAACTCTTCACCATTTCTATTCACTTCTGTCCGGCCAAACTCACTTGCCACCAGAATTTGGACAAAAGAAAAGGGGCTGATGCCCCCTCTCTCACTAAGCCATCTCGCAGCGCTTAGTCATCCAAAGCGGCAAGGATGCTGGGCGGCGACAGAGGCAAATCCGTCAAACGGAGGCCGACTGCTCGAGAAACCGCATTCCCACAGACCGCCAACGGGGCGACGATCGGCGTCTCACCAACGCCACGCACACCGTACGGATGGCTGGGGTTGGGTACCTCAACAATCTCGGTGTCGATCATCGGTAAATCAGAGGCGACTGGAATTCTATAGTCTAGAAAACCGGGATTCTCCATAACGCCGTCAGCGTTGAAGATATATTCCTCATTCAAAGCCCAACCGATCCCCTGCGCTGCACCACCTTGCATTTGTCCTTCAACGTAAGCGGGATGAATAGCAGTCCCTGCATCTTGAATGGCGGTATAACTCAGAACATCAACTTTGCCCGTCTCTTTATCAACCGCAATATCGGCGAAGTTCACCGCAAAGCTGGCACCAGCACCTTGCGCATTCAAAGACGCTCGACCCTGAATCGGTCCACCCGTTTTCGCGGCGCTTCCCGCCAGTTCAGCCAAACTCATTGGCTTCACATCTGCATTCACTCCGGGACCAGGAACGGCTGAACCGTCTTCCCACTCAACTTGATCGTCATCGACACCCCAAAGCTTCGCGGCCCGCTGCTTGCATTCAGCAATCACATCCTCACAGGCCTGCGTGACTGCCATGCCGGTTGCAAAAGTTGTGCGGGAACCACCAGTGACGTTGCAGAAGCCTGTGCTTTCGGTATCACCGACCTGAGCTCGGACCTGGTCGTACTCGACGCCGAGCGTCTCCGCCGCCATGAGGCACATCGAGGCACGTGAACCGCCGATATCGGGACTACCTTCGATGACCATCACGGTACCGTTTTCATTAATGTTCACTTCGGCACTCGATTGCATACCGACGTTGAACCAGAAACCCGCGGATACGCCACGCCCCGCGCCTTCAGGTACCGGCTTGGTGTAATTCGGGTGTTTCTTCGCGGCCTCGATACAGGCTTTAAAACCGATCGCAGGAAACTTCGGTCCATATGGTGCTGTCGTGCCCTCTTCGGCCGCATTTTTCAGACGCAAATCCAGTGGATCCATATCCAGGGCAATTGCCGCTTCGTCAAGTGCACACTCAAACGCATGCATTGTCTGAGGCGCTCCTGGCGCCCGATAGGCCGCTACCTTGGGTTTGTTAACGAGTACATCAAATGCATCGACTACAAAGTTTTCCAAGTCATACGGCGCATAAATCGACATAATTCCCGGCATATGCGGAGCCCCCGCAAAGGCACCAGCCTCAAACGCTGACCACGCCTGCGCGGCGGTGATCGAACCATCATTTTTTAAACCGACTTTAATGCGTGTCACCGTTCCAGAGGTGGGGCCCGTCGCACGAAAAACTTCCTCGCGACTCATCTGCATTTTCACGGGTCGATTCGCTTTCTCTGACATTAAGATCGCGAGCGGCTCAAGATAGACGACCGTTTTACCACCAAAACCACCGCCGATCTCGGAAGCTACGAACTTCAGATCAGCAATATTTCGACCCAAAATGCTGGCAGTGGCTGCCCGCGCATCGAAATGACCTTGGGTAGATAACCAAACCGTTCCTCGCCCGGTTTCATCAATACTTGCAACACAGGCATGCGGCTCTATATAGCCTTGATGTGCCATCGGGACCTTGTATTCCCGTTCGATCAGGACGTCAGCTTGCTCAAATCCTTCACCAACATTACCTCGCTCGAGATGGCCGACATTGGCTATGTTGCTGGGCTTTTCTGGTTTTTCAGGTAAGTTCGTGTATTGGTTTTCATCGACCAAGATGGCATCTTCTGCCATCGCAGCGACCACATCGAGCACCGGCTCAAGAACTTCGTACTCAACCTTGATGGCTGCCAGCGCACTTTCGGCAATCGCCGTCGTCTTCGCCGCAACGGCTGCTACCGCGTGGCCATGATAGAGTACTTTGTCTCGCGCCATGACGTTCTTTGCAACATCGTCGACGGTACCACCACCTTCGCCAACGACCTCACCACCCGACCTACCGCCCGGAAAGTCGGACCCTGAGATCGCCGCCATGACCCCGTCAATCGCAAGCGCGCCGGAAACGTCAATGCTCTTTATCCGCGCATGCGCATGGGGACTGCGCAGTACCTTGCCGTAGATCATGTTAGGTAAGACGAGATCGGCGCCGAAACGCGCTCGCCCCGTTACTTTGTCCACACCGTCTGGTCGTACCGGTCGCGAACCAATTTGCTTGTAGTCTACGGCCTCAGCCATGCCAATCTCCTGTCTTCGAATCCATAACTTATCGGTTTTTGCCCAATACACCGGCCACGCTCGAGAACTTACGAGGTAGATGTCCTGGACCCCAAATAATACTCTGAAAATCTACCATAGGCGCCGGCCCGAACCAACGACTCAAACGAAAGTTCACACCTTATACACTGCGACCACCATCAACGTTGATTGACGTCCCGGTCAGAAAATCCCCATCGTCACTGGCTAAGTAGGTCACAGCGGCTGCGATGTCTGCCGGGCGCGCCAAACGCCCACGGGGAATGGTCGATACGAGCCGCGCGGTCGCCTCCTCATCCAAGCTATCCACGCCCATGGCACCTTTCATGAAGCCGGTATCGGCCGCCACCGGGTTCACTGCGTTGACACGGATATTGTTCCGCGCAACCTCCATCGCAAGACCTTTCGTCATTGTCAGGACTGCACCCTTTGTACCGTTGTAGGGTGTAACCCCGGGTCTCGGCGCGATCGCGCCAACAGAGGCGATATTCACAATCACGCCACCGCCGCCCTCGATCATGTGCGGTATAACATGCTTACAGCCCAAAAATACGCCTCTGACATTCACGGCAAAAACCGCATCAAATTCTTCGACGGAGATTTTCCACATCAAGCGCTGGTGATGAGAGTAGCCTGCGTTGTTGACCAAAATATCCACACCACCGAATTTATCGAGCGCCACCTGGACCATGGCTTCGACCTGACTTTCTTCCGCAACATTGCAACCGGCGCTTACAGCTTCACCACCACTGCCGAGAATCTCATCCCGCACTCGCGTCATGCCCTCCTCATTAATATCTGAGACTAAGACTCGTGCACCCTCATCGGCAAACCGCTTGGCAATCGCTTCACCAAACCCAGACCCCGCCCCCGTCACAATCACTCGCCTGTCGTTAAATCGCTCCATTAAACTGCTCCCGCTATTCGTTCCCTGTTCGAGCCCTCTCCTGTCGGACCATTACGCCACACGTTGCGCAACTCCCCGCTCCGGCGTTGCTGCGTAGGCCTAGCCGCAAACAACGCTATTAAGAACCACGATCTTACACCACAAGCGATTTGCACGGAGCGCTTGTAAATCTAAGCTGCATGATCATAATTAGGATCACTACGGGCAAAATTAAAGGAGGTGATCAGTGGTATCTAACGCTAGTTTTGAGGGTCAGCTCACTTAGTTGGTCCCCAACATACGAGCAAGAGGGCTGGTCATTGACCGGCCCTTTTTTGTGCGCATATGTCGCGCAGTCTTCTGCACCTAAGCGCGCATCTAGACTGAAGTGTGAATGCCACATTCTCGTTTCAGACCAAAGAAACGGGTCTCTTCCTCCGAATCGACCTCATGCAAAGAGCGGGTGGTATGCGTATCACCAATCGAGACATATCCCTCATGCCAAAGTGGGTGATATGGCAAATCATGTTTGCTCAAATATTCGAAAACGTCCTTATCAGACCAATCCGCAATTGCCGCTACTTTGTAGCGACCGTCAATAATATCTACGAAACGCGTATCGCGACGTGAAGCGGCCTGAGAACGGCGCAGTCCTGAAAACCACGTGCTCACGTTGAGCTCGGCGAACGCCCTCTGCAAGGGTTCGACTTTGTTGTCTAGATTGTAGGCATCTAAACCGCTGATGCCCTGATTCCAACGCTGGCCATAGATCGCCTCCTGCATCGCGGCGCTCATTCTCGCGCTAGAAATATGCAAATTCATGTCAAGCCGCTCTCTCAACCGCTCAATAAACCCATACGTCTCCGCGAAGAGGTACCCCGTATCCAGAAGTATCACCGGGAGATTAGGCAGCGCTTGCGTCAGAAGATGCAGGCTGACCGCCGCCTGTGCGCCAAACGAACTGGTCAACGCATGGGTTGCCGGTAAATCTCTAATAGCCCGGTCAACGCGCTGCTCAGCGGTCAGGTTTGCATATCCAGCATTCAGCGCAGTGAGTTCTTTCTGCGGCAACGATCGTTTGCGTCGCGCCCCTTCGTCCAGTGGTTGTTGGTTGTCTGAAAAACTGTCCATTGGGACACTGTAAATACCACCTGACGTAAACCCAAATACCGTCTCGCCATCAACTAATAACCAGACGTTATAACCATAAAGAATAGATAATTATATTTTTAGATCGATATTTGTTCGCAACTGTTTCTATGGGCCGTAGCGTTGTCTTGCGCGAGCAAGCGTTTCATGGGTGCCAATATCAACCGGAGATTCCGGCGCGCACCATACCGCTAACTGGCGACGCGACACCAACCATTCAACGAAATGCCCGGGCGCATCCCTATTTCCCCCCTCATCGAGGTAGGTGGCTAGCAGTTCGAGCGCATCTTGCTTAAATGCGTACAAAGGCGCTGTGGACCACTCTGACGGCGCCGGACTCGGCTTCTCGTTAAAACTACGAACAAGCCGTTGTGCAGAAAACTCAACGTTACCGCGGCGTTCGCGATCGTGCGGATCCACATTGTGCCAGGCGCAGAGCAATGACCTATCGGTGCGCTGGTGTTCGGACCAAAAGTCAAACAGCGAAAACGGTAACAGATTGTCAGCCGCCACAACCAAGCAACTTTCTGGATGCGTCGTTGCATTCTCTTGGCGCAAGCCATAAAGCAAATCCCCAACGGCGCCTAGCCGATCGTGTTCGCTCGTCGATTCGTTAACAATCAAGCGCACGCCCGGCGGACACCATGCGGCAAAATGATTGGCGAACAAAGCGTTGGTGATTACGACCAATTCTCGATCCGGTAATTCCGACAGTGAATCCAGGACATGATCGAGCAATGGTTTGGTACCGATCCGCAACAGTGCCTTGGGAAATTTTCGGGTCAACGGGTATAACCTTGTCGCGTAACCTGCTGCCAGAATGAAGATTTTCAAACCAAACGCGCCCCATCGCTGATCACACATTCCCGCACCCACACCTTTTCCGCGAGCTGTGGGTATTTAATCGCGTATTTCTGAACGATGGCGACCGCAACCTTATCCAGATCGGCGCCGGTTTCCAACAAACCTAAACAGCAACCCCGAAATCCTGGTCCGCAGAATCTAGCACCAGCAACACCTGGAACCTCGTTTATAAGGTTAACCAGGTCCATGACCGGTGTTGCACCAGACTCGTAGTTGTCCATTGAGCTAGACGCGCTTTCTGCCATCAAATTGCCAAGCTTCGTGTTCTCCCCGTTGCGCCACGCATTGACACTTGAACGCACTCGATCGGTCTCAGTAAAAAAGTGCCGCGCTCGTTTGCGACTGATCCCATCAAGCGCATGCTCTACTCGCAAAAAGTCCGCCGTGTCAAAATCACCCAGCCGCTGAGCATCTCCGCCACGGCCAACCTGCACACCGATCAGCTCTGCAGCACGCCAAGATTCCTGCACCCGTATATTGTAGTTGGTTGGAGTCAGGGCCTCGGCAAGGCCACTGAAGATGGTGAAAAATCTAAATTGGGTTGGTGCCGGATGATATTTCGGCTCATTGTAGCGTGTTTCAATTTCAGTCAACTGCCCGCTTTTTGAAAATACAATTGCGGCAGGATCTAGCGTGCCATTCTTAAGGCCAAGGTAGCGCTGTTCGATAAACGCGTCTAGATGAATGATCTCATGATCACTCAGGTCGAGCTCGTTTGCTGCGGCAAGGCTCACCAGATAGGCAATGCCGACTGCTGCGGAAGAGGAAAGACCGGTCCCCATGCCACCACCCATGACAAGGGCGTCGATCCCCTTCATGAACTCCATGCCCGTCAAATCCTTCAGGGCGAGCACCGCGCCCTGAGCATACGACAACCAACCTTGTGGCGCCGGCGGCAGTTCCGATGTGCGAAAACCAACGGCTTCATCAAACACGCTGCTATAGAGGCGGACTTGATCGTCTTGTCTTGCTCGAAAAGGCAGGACGATCCCGACATCGAGGGCACCAGCCACTACGGTGCCATACTGGTGATCTACATGAGCACCTAGTGGACATATTCGATATGGCGCCAGAGCCACATTCGACGGACTCTGGCCATAGTGATCCGCAAAAGCCTGCCGACCACGATTCACGTCTAGCTTCATAACCGCGGGCTCTTGCAAAGGCCAAATTTGCGAAGAGCTCAGTTACCGAACCGCCAGCGTAACTTAGCAACAAAGGAATCTACTAGAGGATCTCTCAGAACGTCGTCAAACAAATCATCAAACGGAGAGTCGGTCTGGTTGGGCAGAGAATTCCCGCGGTTATAGACGAGGAACAGATCAGTCAAAGGTGCTATTTCCCAACGATAACGAAGCTGGGCAGTCAGAAGACTAACCGTAAAATCATGATCAAGCATCGTACGTACCCCCGGGACCAAATCGCCATCCCCGACAGGAATAGTTAGGAAATCCGTTTCTCGAGCCCGTACCCCCGCCCATTGCATCGACAGACGTATCTGGTGGTTGTGTGAAATGTACCAGTTGAAGTCAATCGCAGGCTGCCACTCCGTGCCTTCGTACGATCCAAAGTTACGCCCACCCTGATAAACCAACCACCCATCTCGTTTCTTATATTGCAAGTCAAGTTTAAGTGAAAACTGATTAGACGGTCTGACCGTCACACCGAACGAGCCATTGAGCGTCCAATCGCCCAAATGTTCCTGTTGCCCGCCGACCGACCCAGAAAAGCTGAACATATGGGCGGCGTTAGTTGCCAGCAAAATATCCAGGAAGTTACGTGCATCAACGCGATAGGCACCATTACCACGGCTATCAAAATCTTCCCAGCGTTCTGGCAAATGCGCGAATGTCGCTTTCAGCGTGTTCCGCCCGGGCAAAACCATCGAATTACGCCAGTAGACTCCGCTATTAATCACTTGACCTGGATCAATATTGTATTGCTGCTCGAGTACCACCGTGGAGCGATAGTTCTTGATCCGCTCGGTCAGATTTTGTTTGTTGTACAACATAATGTAGCGCATTTGCGCATAGTTATTGCGGCGCAAGAACCCAAGGTCATTGAAGTTGACCCGTTCATCCATATATTCGACTTCAAACTTATGTCGCAGTGTACTGTTAACCGCGTACATCAAATCAAAAATCGCGCCATAACCTTCCGCGTCGTCTCGATCAGAATTTATAAGTTGAGTATCAACAATTACTTTTCCAGATGAGCTGGTGTAGTGCGCATCGATACTGTGGACATAAGAATCGTATATCTCCCCCTGCATAGCGGTACCGAGATAGCCAATCGAGCGTCTATTCTCACCGATATCCTCATAAAGAAAACGCGCCACCGCAAAGTCACGACCATCGTCGACAATATCGACAGGTAAGCCGGTGATATCGTCCGTGCCGAGCCATTCAACTTCATCTTCGAAGGCACTCATCACGCCATATCGAACGTCACCAACACTACCCGTAAGTTTGACCGCACCGAGCAAATCCGTTGGTATATCTGGTTGTCCGCGATTGGGCGTCACACCACTAGGCACCTCTACTTGGCGGGCAGCACCACCGATTCGTCTCGTATTGAGCAGCGAAACCGGCGTAGGAAGAAAATCTCGCGAATAGACGCGTCGTGACGTCGACGCGAAATCTTCGTTACTGATGATACGACTAATGTAGCCCAACCCAGCCCTAGGATGTGCCTCGAAAACTTCGTTACCTTCTAGAAAAAATAATCGCTTTTCTGGGAAAAATGTTTCCGATGCCGTCAAATTCAGCACAACGTCATCGGCTTCTACCGCACCAAAGTCGGGGTTTACAGACAACGTGCCCTCTAATGACGGCGAGGGCTTCCAAGAAATATCGGCACCCACCCGTAAATCTTCATCACCGCTTGCCTCATCTAATGTCATCGACGCGTAAGGTATAGCCGACAGTAAGGGCACCGGGTCGACCCCTTCCACCCCAACTCGGTTGAATGCAGACAAAAACCTGGCTGACGAGTACGCATACCCCGGCCACTGGTAACGATGATTCATATATGAGACTTGGCGATTCGCAAGCAGACCGATCGACCGTTTTCCATCGACCTCTGGCACATTCATCATAGACCAGGGGAAAAACGCCTCCGCGCTCCAACCATCTTCTCGTTCCGCAGATTTCCCGATCCATGGGCCATCCCAGTCGCGGGAGTAATTTCGCTCAGGGAGTATTTTTCCATCTTGCACATTGCCACCCAAGGCAACCATGAACCAATAACCCACCAACCCTTCGCCTGAGGTATCAAGATTGACACCGAAGGAATCTCTGTCTAGAAAATCGTCTCGCACTGAATAGCGCTTAACAAGCGTGTCCACTGGTTGGTACATGATCGCACCAACATACAGGCCTTTCTCGGACGTAAAGAAGCGTACATGCGTCTCATGCTCACCACGTATCCCCAAATCGGGTACTGCGACCATAAACTCATCGTAATACGGTATTTGCTGCCAGAAAGTTTCATCCAAACGACCATCCAGGACGATATCCAACTCGCTGTCTTGGAAGCTGGGTATATCAAAGCCATGTCGATCGACCCCACCCAAAGTCTCGATCACCTCCGGTGTGCGTGGACCAGATTCATTGACCAACGAGGCACCGCGACCACCGACTAGAGCTTGCACGGGTTGCTGCACCTTAATATGGTCGCTAACCGTGCTGGGAGTTACCTGTACCGCTTGAGGCAGAGGCGGAGCAACCGCGACCGTGCTGCCCGCCTGTTGGGTCCGCTCTCGTGAATCACTTTGCATTTGGGCACGCGATGAGCTTTGCGGACCGATCTTAGCGATGAACCAGGCGCCACTAAAGCCAAGTTGGGAGAGCCGTTGCGTCAGCCTTCTGCCACTGATGACACCCGTACGATCGTGCGCGATTACTCGAAACCAATCTCGCCCAGAGACTCGCGCAGGCACGATATCAAGCTTAATTGCTGCATCACCCAGTACTGAATCGATTCGCCCGACCGCATGCTCCGCGTTGACCAAGCTCAGATAACTGCCCACGACTGCACCGCCCAAGGGCTCCGTTTCGGCTCCCGCAGCGCTGTTGTAACCTACTAGCGTCAGACAAAAGAGTACCGCTGCGAGTGTGCCTCGCCTCTCCATGGATTTTCCTTGAACTCACTACGACAACCGTCATTTTAGCTGGTTTAGTCGCTGGAAGCGATGGAGCGGTTTGATTTGCACCTAGGCTCAGCAAAGCGGGTTTCGCGACCGGCAAAGACATCTGCACTGACACCGGTTGCGCAATGACGGCGCCAACCCCGTCCCGAAGAACGACCTACAGTGGCTTAAACCTGGATCGCCGCCACCAAAATATGTCAGCCTTAAAGCCATTTCGTAGCGCATAAGTCCCTGCCTGAAGTCAGTGAGCGCAGAGGCTTGCGAACCGTTTTTCCACCCACCCAGAATTTCGCATCACCCATACAGTCGTGACCGACGGTTTAGATCGATCATAACGCCCTCCTGTGGCCAGACGTATCTGTTGATCGATCCGCAATTGCAACCTTGGATCGATCAACAGATACGTCTGGTTTGAAGTTGCTAGACTGCAGCAGCTCGGCCACAATCATGTTCGCCTTGGCACTGCATCAACTGGCGTACGAGTAGAACAAAGGGAATCACTTTTGACAGACAACAAGAACAAAAATATCGATCGAAAACAGGCTCGCATCGACCGACTAATGAAAACCGATTGGTATCGCTGGTACGCCCTTGGCGTCTTAGTTGTGGTTTATGCATCCAGCCACGTAGATCGGCAGATCATGGGCATCCTGCTCGAACCAATCAAGACAGAATTGGGTGCCTCAGACACACAAATGGGGTTTCTAGTCGGTCTAACCTTTGCGATCTTCTATGCAACCTTGGGCATGCCCATCGCAATGCTCGCGGACCGAACTAATCGTCGCAATATCATCGCAATCGCAACAACCATCTGGTCTGGTATGACGGTGCTCTGCGCCTACGTTGGCAGTTATGCGCAACTCGCCATGGCTCGTATTGGTGTCGGTATTGGAGAAGCAGGCTCGAGCCCCCCGTCCCATTCAATGATCTCAGACCTTTTCTCACAAAAACAACGCGCCACTGCAATGGGTATTTTTGCCCTCGGGATCAACATTGGACTCCTGATCGCCTACCTCGGTGGTGGCTGGATGAGTGACAACTGGGGTTGGCGAACGACCTTTATCGTGGTCGGGGTACCCGGAATTCTCATCGCAATTCTGGTTCGTTTCACCATGATCGAACCCCCAAGGGGCGCATCGGAAGAATCCGTCCAAGGAAAGGCTGACGCGCCATCATTTCGTGAAGTTGCAAGGACTATGTGGCAGACAAAAGCAACCAAGCACGTTGTTTTCGGTTCTGCCCTCGCCGGGTTCGTCGGGTACGGTATGACCCTGTGGCTACCTGCTTTTTTCGTTCGCTCACACGG
>JAQWQN010000179.1 GCA_029244465.1 Pseudomonadales bacterium | reverse complement strand
CTAGCGGGATAGATTTCCAGTATGGCAGCGCCGATACTGCCAAGCTTTAACGGCTCGTCTTCGATGAGAGCAAGCGCCTGTTGCTCAAGTTCTAAAAGGCGCTTTAGATCCGCCGAATAGTTATCCGACGTGAGAAATTGTTGGCGTTCAACGACTGGGTCGAGCAGTTCGCCGTGTGCTACTGGGATCGTAGTGAAACTAAGTAAACCGACGGTAGCCCAAACTAGAGCGGTAAAAATGTGTTGCATAGCGCCGTTATAGCATCCAACGTGAGCAGAAGAAATGCTAAACTCGACGGTTTGTCGAATACGAGGACTTGCGATGGCTTGGGGTGCCCCTTTAGAACTACCAACCGCCGAAACTGCGCTACCGGGTCGTGCGGAAAAAATTCCAGTACCACCGGTACATTTCGTCAATGGCCAGCCTTTACAGCCGCCATTCCCGGCTCACTTTGAACAGGCCCAAGTGGCTCTGGGATGTTTTTGGGGGGCGGAGCGCCGCTATTGGCAAGCGGAGGGCGTATACACAACCGCGGTAGGCTACTCGGGTGGTATTACGCCAAATCCAACCTATGAAGAAGTTTGTAGCGGCCATACCGGTCATACTGAGGCTGTCCTCGTCGTTTTTGATCCTATGGTGATTACCTTTGCGGACATATTGCAGTTATTTTGGGAAGGGCATGATCCGACCCAGGGTATGCGCCAAGGCAATGATATGGGGACGCAGTACAGATCAGTGATTTATACCTACTCCGATGCCCACCTGGAGCTCGCGCTAGCGTCTGAGAAACGATATCAAGAGGCATTGATCGCCGCAGGCTACGGGCAGATTACGACTGAGATTGCGCCGGCCCCGACGTTCTTTTACGCCGAGCATTACCATCAGCAATATTTAGCTAAGGTGCCAAATGGTTATTGTGGGTTGGGTGGTACCGGTGTTGGCTGCGATATGAAACCGTTGGTGACGCTGGTCAGCTAATTATTTTGTGCTCATGAACGCCGGGTTCGGCGTTTACCGCACCGTTTGCACACTTGCTCACTGATGAGGAGGCCTTGTTTGACGTCAAATTGCTTGCGCGGCTCGTCCTCCCATTTGTGAAAACCCCTCCCGCACATGGTCGTCTCCTGACCACGCTTTTTTCGTCGAGATTGTCTGAATTTATCTAGGTCGGTTGGCTCGGGCATTGCTATTTACGCTCGGAGGTGCCTCTGACTCTTTTGGTCTGCGATTCTTCTGTATACACTCCCTGCCCCCTTAAAAAAAGCAAAACGTAGTGTGCGATCCTATCAACTCGCTGCAGCGAGAGCCGCTTCAACGCGGCACGCAGTTAGAGCAGAGAAGAAGGAGGAGAGAAGAAGGAGGAGAGAAGGGGGGAGGAGAAGAGAGCGCTGCAAGCCGTATTTGCGACAATCAGGTTCGTCCGCCTGTGCTGTTGAGGACAGTCAGGATTGTGGGGCGGCGACATTCGTTCTGCGGCGGTGGTGGTACGCCGAGGCTGCCATGGGCGGTTACCCTATTGGTCGGTTGGCTTATTTGGTCAATGTCACGCCAGTTTGCGAAGATGGGGTTGTGACCATAGATTTGAAGGGGGCATTGAAATGCCGGAGTACAGCAAGAACTTTCAGTATCGGGGGTAGGTATGGGGTTTCCTTTAGCAGGAATACGTGTGTTGGACATGTCACGCGTCTTAGCAGGACCATTTGCAGGTCGGATGATGTCCGATTTAGGCGCTGAAGTTGTGAAACTCGAACCACCGGAAGGTGATGTGACTCGCTTATGGGGGCGTAAAGTTGCGGGCATTGCAGGGTATTATCATCAGCAGAACGCGGGTAAAAAGAATATTTCTGTTGATCTTGGTCAGCCGCGAGGAACTGAGTTGGTCAAAGCGCTGGTCGCGAAAGCTGACGTTTTAATCGAAAATTTTCGACCCGACGTCATGGGTCGGCTCGGACTTGATTACGATACGCTGGCCGCGCTTAACCCGCGACTGATTATGCTGTCGATCTCGGGGTTCGGCGCTGGTAATCCGGACAGCGGACGGGCGGCCTACGCACCAATTGTCCACGCTGAAACCGGCCTGGTTGAACGCCAGGCGGAAATTTCTAGGGCCTTTCCAGCGGATCTTGGCTTGTCTGTGGCGGATACAAATGCGTCTCTGCACGGTTTGGTTGGTCTGCTGTCGGCACTTTATGCGCGCGAGCAAACGGGTCAGGGTGATCACATCGATCTCGCGATGGTTGATGCAACCATGGTGACCAACGACGGGATGCACTATGCGTTTGAAACGCGGGGGCGCCCCGCACCGAACGAGGTACATGAAACGGCCGGTGGGTCGTTGATGCTGGCAGGCGACTTTCGTTTCATCTGGCACCAGTTGAGCTCGATTTGTGGCCTCAAGGATGGTCTTTCGGGTGAAGCGTCTTTAGAGGAGAAAATCGCAGCTCGCAGGAATGTCGCCAAACGCTTCTTTAATGAAACCTGTACAACCAGAGACGAAGTGGTTGCCGCGCTTGACCGAATGAATGTGGCTTGGGGCGATGTACGTACGGCTGCCGAGGCACAGAATCTTGAGAGCGTACGAGCTCGAGGGTCGATTACAGAGGTTGATGATCGCGCTGGTGGCTCTCGAAAAATCCCGCAGTCGCCCTACCGATTTCGGCATAGCCAAGCGAAGGTGCAGGGTGGTGCCCCGCATCTTGGCGAACATAACGAATCGGTCTTGTCCGCTTGGCTGCAACTTTCGGCTGCAGAAATTGAAAACTATGCCAGTGTTCTGGTGACATCACAAAGCAAGGACAGGGGCGAGATAGAAAAGTGAGTAGGCTCGGTGTTGGCATAGACTTCGGCACGTCGAACTCGGCTTGTGCGATATTTGATGGAGAGTCTCTGCAGCTGATTCAGCTTGAGGCCGATGACGAGATTATGCCCTCTGCAACTTATATCGATCAGGAATTGCAGGCGAAAACAGGTCAGGTCGCAATCGATCAGTACATCGCGGACAACACGGGCCGAACGGTAGAATTAGTACCGGAAGTGGTCGGTGAAGAATCTCACTTTGTCGACAACGGCGGCGGGGATGAACCTGCAGCCGTTGAGGCTGCCACGCAAAAAATTTATGGCGCAGCGGTTACAGACAGTGGTCTGCAAGGGCGGCTTTTTCGCGGCACCAAGCGCCTCCTAGGGGACCAGCATGTTCGTCGGCTCATGGTATTCGACCAACCTTTCCGGCTCGTCGCGCTGATTACGCCATTGCTATTGCGCATGCGCAAAGCAACTGAAGCGAAGATTGGCAAATTTGCAACGGCTCACATCGGACACCCTGTGAATTTTGAAGGTAGGGATACTTACCGTAATGATCTTGCGCTCTCTCGATTAGGAGAGGCTTATAAGTATGCAGGTGTGTCGAATCAATTTTTTTACCCCGAGCCTATTGCCGCCGCGGCAAGCTTCGTCCACGAAAATCAAGGTGCGGCTGGACAATATCTACTCACGGTAGATTTCGGCGGGGGTACTTTGGATCTGTGTGTACTTAAACGAGCAGCGACTGCGGATACTCAGTTCACTGTAGTGAGTACCAATGGTATTGGTTTGGGTGGCGATCATATCGATCAGCTTTTGTATAGAGAGCTTTTGTTTCCGCGTTTAGGCAAGGGTGCGGTTTGGCGCCGACGTGGTTTTGATCGAGAGGTGATCGAGACGCAATTTCCCTTTGACGAATTTGAAGACTTGCTGACTAACTGGGCGATTACCTACACACTCAATCAGAATAAATACACAACCCCTGTGATGGCGTGTATCGATGCGGGTGGACCGAATAAGCGCCAGTTTGAGCGATTACGAGAAGTCATCAAACACAACTTAAGTTACTTGCTCTTTGCAAAAATAAAAGAGTTCAAAGCGGCGCTTTCTATCAGCGACACCGCCAGCCTGGATATCCCGGAAATTGATGTTGAGATTCCTCTGCGACGAACTGAGTTTGAAGCGCTGATTGCTGACCCGCTAGCCAGAACGGAGCAAGTAGTTGATGAGACCGTAGCCAAAGCTGGGCTGCGATTAGAGGACATCGACATCGTGTTACGCACGGGCGGGTCGAGCCTCATCCCGGCGGTTAAGCGGTTACTCGATGAACGTTTCCCAGGGAAAGTCGTTGAGCACGATCCGTTTACCAGTGTGGCGGCCGGGTTGGCAGTTGCGAATTTCCACGCCTGGCGAACCTAGCTCTTGAGTGCAAGATCAGTTCAGTACGACAGTCCTTACAGCTCTCTGGGCGCAACCCAATCGGGGTCTAGAGTTGTGAAGAAAGTTTTTAGAATTCTGTAGGTCAGACCCCAGACGAAATGCCCTTTCTCTAGGCGGTAACCATTGAAAATCGTCGGTGTGCCCGCCATAGGTTTTGTTTCCGTGTCATGGATTTCGTTGCGAGCCATTGGTCCGACGGCTGTCCACACGACTTCTGCGACTTCGTGATTGGGATGGAAAGTTGGGTCGCCATCAATCACAAACACATGTGGTGCAATCAACATGTCTAGTCGTCGTCCGCGTGGTTGCGCATGCTGATGGTCTAGAGCTCCTAGGTATTGAGAATGGCTCAAATTTAGATCGATCTCCTCTGAGGTTTCCCGCCGCGCAGCGTCTTCTAGGCTAGTGTCTACAGGGTCTTTATGCCCCCCCGGGAACGCCATGTGACCAGACCAAGGATCGCCGTCTTTATCGGCGCGTTTGATAAAGAGCATTTCAAGCTCAGTGTTCGCTTGTCGCAAGATGATCGCAACGGCGGCCTGACGGGTTGTCGCCTTGGGCGTGACTGCTTGATGTGAGTGATTTGAAATCACTGAACGGATGTGGTCTAAGGTAAACAAGATGCCGGTTCGTTAAAAAGTAGGCATCATACCGCGTTTAGATAATCGACGAGACACTGAAAACAGTGATAGATCGGTAAGAAGGTGGCGTGGAAAAAAGAACTGCCGGATTGGGCTCGGAAGCTAACCACTGCTTTGTCTGTGGCCCAAGCAATCCAATCGGGCTACATATTCAATTTCGACTGGAAGATGGCGTCTGTCGTGCCGAGTTCACCCCAGGCGAGACGCATATGGGCTATGCTCAAGTAACGCACGGTGGCATCGTTTTCAGTTTGCTGGATGATGTAATGGCGAATTGGCTCTGGCTACAAGGCGAACATGCCTTCACCGCCAAAGCAGATATTCGCTATCGGGCTGAGTTACCGATACACACTCAGGTCATCTTGGAGGGGCGATGTCAAAAGCGCAAAGGGCGCTTAACCGTGATGGCAGGAAAGGTCATTGGGGCCGAAGATGAGTTTGTGTATGCTGAAGCAACTGCATCGTTTATGCAGGCGCTGTGATCGGCGAGCGTCTTACATTTAAGGAAAAGAAATGGTCTACGTAACCATCATTGTAATGCTGGCATTGGTGCAGTTCATGTACTTTGGTATTGAGGTTGGACGCGCACGAGGGCGACATGGTGTTTCGGCACCTGCGGTTACTGGAAATGAGGTGTTTGAGCGCTTCCACAGAGCGCATCAGAACACGCTTGAACAGCTCATAGTCTTTATTCCCGCGATTTATGCGTGTGGCTACTATACAAATGAGCTCTTGGCAGCCGCCTGCGGAGTTGGCTTCCTGGTCGGACGGGCTTGGTATTTTCGTTGCTACACCACAGAGCCAGACACGCGCGGAAAAGGAATGATTGTCACGATGTTGGCGTCCGTAATCCTTATTATTGCCGCCATTGTTGGCGCTATGCAGACGATTCTGGCGAGCTAGCTGGTCTCCGCGAATGCATAGGCGTGCAATGGTCAGCAGTCGGTATCTCGGCCGCTGCTAACTGGGATAGCGACGGCTAACCCAGTCTAAGATTGCGGCGTTCGTCTCTTGAGGACGCTCCTGTTGTATCCAATGACCGCAGTCGAATTCGCAGACTTCTAAATCCTGGACAAACTCGGCCAAGTTGGCTGACTTGGGCACGCTATCGTGGCTGCCATAAATCATGAGCGTCGGTTGGGTGATTTTTTGCGCATAGTCTTTGAGTATTTCCCAGTTCCGGCTGAAATTACGGTACCAATTGATACCGCCTGTGAATCCGTTCTGCCTAAATGCATCGGCAAACACATTGAGCTCAGCCTCACTCATCAAGAGTTCGCCGGGGAGGTCTGGTGCCGTGCACATGGCGATGAGCGGCATGCCAGGCGCTAGTTCTGGCGCGGGGTGCTGCCACTGATTGGTCCGGTACATGTTGCGCAAAAATTGATTACAGTTTTCCAGGAACGCGGCATCCGCGACGCCAGGTTGGCGGTTAAAGTGAACAATGTAGAAGTCGCCACCCAGCATTTTTTCCCAGAACCCAACCCATTCGGAGGGGCCGCGCTCCATAAAAGGGACGCTTAGATTTACAACGCCCGCAACACGGTTTGGATGCATCATTGCCATATTCCAGACGACGATTGCCCCCCAGTCATGGCCGACAAACAAGGCGTCGTCGTAACCAAAGTGGTCGAGCAAACCGGCCAAGTCGCCGGTGAGGTTAACAATGTCATACGCGACGACTTCGTCCGGTTGACTCGAGGCGCCGTAGCCGCGCTGGTTGGGCACGATCACGTGATAGCCGGCCGCGACCAGAGGTTCGATTTGGTGTCGCCAAGAAAACGCGTGTTCTGGCCAACCATGGCACAACACAATGGGACGACCAGCCCCCGCATGAAACACCTCTAGCTGGACCTCGTTGATCTGGATAATTTCAGCTTTGGGAAACGTTTGATCTGTTGAAGACATAGCGAACCTAACAATCGAATAAGAGGGCAGTGTAAACTCATGACTATCGAGATTTCAAAGAGTGGCAGTAGAACGCGATGAAGCTAGGTTTAGGTGTTGGTCCCCTCGGGGCGCCGGGTGGAGCTAAAATTATTGCCTTGGCGCAAGAGGCTGAAAATTTGGGCTATGACACGATTTGGTGCCCGGAGATTTACGGCGCAGATTGTTTCACGCCGCTCGCCTGGGTCGGGGCACATACGGAACGTATCAATCTGGGGACTTCCATCATGCAGATCAGCGCCCGAACTCCGGCCAGTGCAGCGATGCACGCCGTGGCGCTAGATCACCTTTCCAATGGGCGCCTTATTTTGGGCATAGGGGTTTCCGGTCCGCAAGTTGTCGAGGGTTGGTATGGACAACCGTATCCCAAGCCACTTGCTCGTACGCGCGAATGGGTGCAGATATTTAGGCAGATTGTGGAACGCAAAGATCCAGTGGCGTTCGAGGGTGAACACTATCAGCTGCCGCTCCAGGGTGGCACGGGACTGGGTAAACCATTAAAACTCATTCAACATCCGGTCCGCGAACACATACCGGTGTATCTCGGGGCTGAGGGGCCAAAGAACGTGGCGCTTTCAGCGGAAGTCTGTGATGGCTGGATTCCAATGTTTATATCGCCCTATAAGATGATGGATGTCTATCAAGATGCCATGGCGATTCGCCCGCCGCAGTTTGAGATTGCTGCAGCCGTGCCGGTCATTATTGATGACGATGTCGATCGTGCCTTAGGTCAAATCAAGCAGAACGTTGGTTTCTATGTCGGGGGTATGGGGGCTAAGTCTTTTAATGTGCACAAAGACCACGTGACGCGCTTCGGTTATGGAGAGGCAGCGGACAAAATCCAGGATCTTTTCATGTCTGGTCAGCGCGATCAGGCCATTGCCGCCGTCCCGGATGAGCTGGCTGATGAGATTGCCTTGGTTGGTCCAAAAGAACGTATTCGTGAGCGGCTGCAGGCGTGGAAAGACTCGCCAGTAACGCAGCTAAATGTCGGTAGTGCTGACCCAGCGACATTGCAGTTCATGGCGGAGGAACTGCTTTAGGCGAGTCGTGCACGCACCTGATCGAGGTCGGGTGCGTCTCTGCCAAAAGGAGGTCGTGGGCTCTGTGGGCGCGCAACGACACGGAGCAAATAGGGGGGCAGAAAGTAATGGATAGACGAACTAATGTTCGATCGGTTTCGGAACGGCGCAGCTTGATCTTTGTCTAGTATCACGACGGCTTATCTCTACTTGACCTTCACAGCGCTCTGTTTCGGCGCGAATACCACGTTGGCAAAATTAGCGGTTGGCGAGGTGTCGCCGATGATGGTGGTGACGTTGCGTTGGCTCATTGTTGTCGGGTTGCTGGTTGCGTTCAATAAAAAATCCCTGGCTCGTGACTGGCCTTCGCTGAAACCCCACTTGGGCTTTCTTTTTGTGATGGGTGCGTTTGGTTTTTCTGTCTTTAACGGCTTGTTTTTCATCGCAGCGCAATACACGTCTGCCATCAATATGGGCATCATTACCGCGATGATGCCTGTCTTCGTGTTGGTTGGGGCATTGCTCCTCTACCGTACACCGACGCGAAAATTGCAGTGGGTGGGAGCCTTAGTAACACTCTTGGGCGTCCTCGTCGTCGCGTCTGGTGGAGAGATCGAGCGGTTATTGCAGCTGCGACTTAACACCGGAGACCTCATTCTCGTTGTGGCCACGATCATTTATGCCGCATACACCGTGGGCTTGCGACGTCGACCCAACTCGTCAGCGCTTGGATTATTTACCGTGCTCGCCGCTTCAGCGTTCCTGGCCTCATTGCCAATGTTGGTGGCGGAGACTTTGCTTGGACGGGTGCAAGTACCGACCATGCAAGGCTGGGGCTTAGTTGTTTTGGTCTCTCTATTTCCAACGCTTATCGCGCAAATCCTATTTATCCGTGGGGTCGAGATTATTGGGCCGGGTCGTGCGGGGATTTTCGTTAATCTTGTGCCGGTGTTTGGCACGGTTATCGCCGTGCTCTATTTGGGCGAGAAGTTCCAGTTTTTTCACGGTTTGGCTTTGGCGCTCGTGCTGGGTGGATTGTGGCTGGCAGAGCGTGGGGCAGTGCCTGGACCGGTTGAAAAAGGCGGGGGGAGCTGATTTGTAGCGAATTTGACAAGGTGTACAGAGGATATTTCCCTATGCCATCATGCATGGACTGATTTAGGGGTTAGCAATGAGTGAACAGATAGCAGAAGATCCTAGCGAAACAACCAGCGTGTCAGGAATTGATGATCGTCGTGATACGCAGAGCGCGCCGTTTGTGCCGTCACTGCAACTAACAGCCGGACAAGCGCCACCGATTGCCGCCAACGGCGGGTTGTCCTACATGTCATTTGATCGCGATGGAGACTCAGGTACCGTTGCCGCGACAGAGGCTGCGCTCGCACAAATCGCAACTGGCGAAGGTCAAGCGGTCATCGATTTGATCGATAATTCGCCACCCGGTCCGATTGAGACTAAGTGGGGTGCCGGCTTTAGACGCTACGCAGAGTGTCTTGAATATATTAGGGATAATAACATCGAGGCTCCGGAGGGTGGTTTAGCGCTGCCTTTGCGTTACAGCATCTATGAGGAGCCGTCTTACTCTATCGTGTCTTCTAATGCGCTTTGGCACGATCCAGCGAGAATGGACGATGCGCATGCTCTGCGTCAGGAAGAAGGTGATAACAATAGACGTTGCCTGTACTTTCCCCAGGTGCTGCGCGATGCCCGTCGCATTGACGAATATTACCCAGGTTTAAACCCCAGTAGTCCGGAGTGTATGGATAGACTCGGCGTGTCGTTGGCCCACTGTGACTCTGCATGTCAAGACTTCTATGACGCGAAGGAAGTGGAAAAGGTGTTCTATCCAGAAATGGAAAAATTGCTGCTCGAGTTTTTTCCAGACGCTACGGATGCGCTGGTCTACAACCACGATGTCTTTGATAAAGACTATGAAGGTGACCGGACTGAGGATCAGGATAATAAGAACCCAGGTGTGAACGCCAATTATGCCAACTTGGTGCATAACGATTTGAATGACAATAGTGGCCGCGTGCGCTGTCGTGAACTGCTGATTAAAAACTTACGAAACTTTGGTCGCGAGCAAAACTATACGGAGGCCCAAGCCGATGAAAAGATGTCGCGCCGCTATATGTCGGTCAATCTTGCGAAACCGATGCACACGGTCGAGCAGAATCCGTTTGTTCTTTGCGCGTGGCCCTCGTTTGCTGACCAACCCTACGTGACGAATTATCGGGTGTACGATGACCGTGTGGGCGAGACTACCCGGTTCACTCATAGGCCTGAGCACGAGTGGTATTGGTTGCCGCGACAGCGGCCGAATGAGGTTTCTATGCTCAAATGTTACGACTCTGAAACTGACGGATCAGTATCACGTTGGTCGTTCCATACTGCGGCGGTTGATCCTACAGCACCGGAAGATGCACGCTGCCGAAAGAATGTTGTGGTGCGCTCATTTGTGTTCTTTTAGGATCGCTGTATAGAACGATCTTTAACAACGGCGAGCGTATTCTTTTTTCATCGACTCGATGGCACGGCGAGGTCTGTTCGATCGCGGCAAGTGTATGGTTGAGATCTATGTTAGAGGCCGGACACCAATTGCTGTGGTCCCGCTCGGTATCAGTCAATTGTCCTAGTGCTCTGCCCTTGAGGGGGCGCTAGGTGTCGTCAGACCAATGCGTTGTTGCGAAGTCTTCTTCTGTCCTTTAAATAATTCGCAACATCGTAGGTCACCTGCGTCAGGTTCGCCATTCTCGGCGGGTCGAGTTCGACACGTCTGGCATTGTTTACCGTCTCGGTATCGGTGAATTTCTGCCGAAGTGGTGGAAGCCTAAGCTGGAAGACGAAGAGAATTAGGATAGATGGACGGCAGGGTTTTGATTTCATGGTGCATGAGCTGAAGAGTGGATCGTCCTCTACAGAATCCGGTCCGGTGGCTGTGTTTGCGCTCGCGATGACGTTTGCACCTATTGCGTCTTTATCCTACGTCGACAACAATCCATTCCGTATTCAACAGTTGGGGTCGATATGTCTAGTCAGACAGCACGTAAATTGGATCGTGACAAACTCAAAAACTTTGTGAAGCAAACCGGCGACATGGTTGCTGCGGGGTTTAACTGCGCGATTACGGTACTCGGCGATCGCCTTGATCTCTATCAGCACTTAAGCGAACTCGGTCCCTCGACCCCGGAGCAGTTGGCGAGCGCGAGTGAGTTGCATCCGCGCTGGGTGAAGGAGTGGCTTCAGCATCAAGCGTGTGTTGGACAGGTTGAATTTGTAGACGGTCTTTTCTCTTTGAGCCCTGAAGCGGAAGCTGTTTTAGTAGACGAGAATCACCCCGCGTTTCTTATGGGTGCTTTTGATAGTGCGGTTTCTGTTGGTCCTGCTGTGGATCGACTGCAAGACGCATTCCGCACCGGTATTGGCATGAGCTACGACGAGCACGGGCCGAGTTGTGCGTGTGCTATCGAACGAATGGGCGCTTTCACAAAAAACCATCGTCTCGTTCCCGAGCTTATTCCTCACATTACGACAATGCACGAAGCGCTGACTGACGGGGCGCGTGTGATCGACGTTGGTTGCGGTGGTGCTTTGTCGACATTAGCAATGGCGCGACACTATCCCAACAGCGAATTTGTGGGGTACGATATTTCCGAGCATGCACTCGCCCGCGCGCGAGGCAATCTGGAAGAAGCGCAGTTAGCAAATGTTCAAGTTGCTAATCCCCTCGATGAGCCGATGCCCCAAGATGAGAGCATAGACTTTGCGACAACCTTCGATGTTATCCACGACACGCCCTATCCAGCGCAGTTGATTGATGACATCTACAGATCTCTCAAGCCTGGTGGCGTATGGTTATGTGAAGATATCCGTGGTTTTGAAACGTTCGAGGAGAATCTGGCGAAGCACCCAATGGCCGGCATGTTGTACGGGTTTTCCGTCATGGTGTGCATGAATTCTGCGATGTCGACACCAGATGGAGCAGGGCTCGGCACGCTTGGGTTTACCGAGAATTTGGCCCGAAAAATGACGGCCACTGCCGGCTTTACGGGCTTTGAGCGGCTCGAGGTGGATAATCCTCTTAACAATTACTACGTCTTGAACAAATAGAACCAGAGAGCGCCGAGCAACGATTGCTTGCGTCGGCGTTGAGCGAAGGAAGATTGCGCATAGCCACTCGCAAGGGGCTCGGGCGAGATGGGTGAAAATGATGGCACTGGCGGCCTATACCGG
>JAQWQN010000176.1 GCA_029244465.1 Pseudomonadales bacterium | reverse complement strand
CTGTCGAGCATCGATGGCCCGCTGCCACCGTTGGCGGCATTGTTTACCAGGATGTCAATCGCACCCAACTCGTCGGTGGTCCGCTGCACTAGATTATCAACCTCGGCCTTACTGCTGACATCTGTCGATACCGCCAGAGCGCGTCGCCCCAGTACACGGATCTCTTCCGCAACCGCCTCGATCGGTGCCTGTCTACGGCCACTGACCGCCACATCGGCACCGGCCTTTGCAAGTTCCAGCGCCGTCGCTCTACCAATACCGGTTCCGCCACCTGTGACCATAGCCACCTTGCCAGACAGCGTCAGATTCGCTGTACTCACTGAATTAGTCATACGTCAGCACGCCCAACGCGAACGTCCAACACATGCTCATCTTCCAGTCCCTCAATGAAATTCAAAGCCACACTCTGTCGATAACCGATCAACTGCTGGGCGCGTTTCGGCAGCTCGCGCGCTATTTCCCAGGGCACCGCCATGAACTGGTTTTCCTCCTGGGTAAGGTGATCAACGCCAAAGGAATAAATCAATCCATTGCGCGGTTCGTCGACGCGACTAGTACCCAGGCCGTGGTACACACTCCCCAACCAAAGAGCGACGGAGCCCTTCGCCATCGTCGCCTGGATGACTTCCTGGTCTTCGGGAAGCCGACCTGCAGGCCAGCGGTTGCTGCCCGGCACGAAACGGGTCGCGCCGTTATCCTCTGTAAATTCGCTGGCTGCGACCATAACCGCCAGCGTCAACTCCGGGCCTTCTGGATCCCGGACGAAATAGGGCAAATATCGCGACTCGTCTTGGTGCAACACCTGATTACTACCGCCTTTGCAGACCTGCATTGCAACCGATGCATTGAGCCGGTAGTGATGGCAGTTCGGGCCGACCTTTGGATCGATCTGCCGCTGAAAGTGCGCCTCGAACGGCACCGGGTCTCTGGCCGGGGCGGAACTCGCCATGGGGTGCTCCGGCAGCAGTATCCCGTCCATCACCTCCAGTATGCACTCGTTCAATAGTAGGTGTTCGCTGAACGCTGCGCCGCGGGCGAACAGCGCAGTTACAGAACGTTTGCGGTTGCCAAAGAATTGACCGCCGGCAGGCTCTTGTTTATCGAGTTCCGGGGTGAGCTTAGCCATCAACTGGTCCATGGCCTCAGGCTTGAACAGGTTTTCCAGCACAGCCACGCCATTGGTGCGTATTTCCGCTACCACGTCGGCCATATTATCGCTCGTACGAAAACGTTGAATCGCTAGTTTCATGTCTACCCTGCCCCTGGTTTAAGCGTTCCGCTTGCGATTTTTTCACACGTTAAGGTCACCCCACAAGACCTGCCAAGAGTTTCGGTTGTTCGAAATGTGCTCTAGCAAACTGACCATAACCGACAAAAGCTCGTGTATCAGGATCGAAGCGCTTGGCGAGCGATTCCCTCGCAGGATACTCATCGTCTAATCGCCCGGATGGGCGCTCATCGTGAATGTTCTGGTCATTTCGGTAAGGGCTTAGAGCACGAACTATCTAAAGTCTGAGAAAAGCAAAAATGGCAATGTCACAAATTTCGCCGCCAAGGGCCGTGAGCAACTCGTCCCAGTCAAAACGATAGGCAAACACCGGATCGGTTTGCGAGGCCACAAGACGCATAGAAACCTCATCTACACCGTTTGCTTTCCATGCGTCATTGAAGTGACCAGTGAACGCCTGGGGTCGCAGCCACGATGTTAAGAATCCGTTTATCGTTGATGGCTGCAGTAAATATATGCAGTACACTCAGCCCGCTTAGAAAGGAAGGCGAGATGAAAAAAATTCTAACCATGGCCGTGTTCATTACAGCGCTGATCAGTCAGCTTGCGATAGCCGATGCCCAACAATGTAAAAGCCTGGTCAGGCTAACTGATCTGAATTACGCAATAGAGCCTGGCTACGTTGTCGCAGCAACAGATACCACACCCGCATATTGCCACGTACGAGGCGTTATTAATCGCGCAATAAGATTTCAAGTGACACTACCGCTTGCAGGCTGGAACGGGCGCTTCATGTTCTCCACCGTGGGTGGCTTCGCCGGGACCATTGGCGATGTGACCAGCCTTCTATCCTCGGGCTATGCCATGGCATCGACAGATACCGGTCACGAAATATCTGAGGGCGATACGTTCTTAAATCAGCCCGAAGCACTCCTGGACTTTGGCTATCGCGGGGTACATCTGGCCACTCAGGCAGCGAAACGGGTGATTCAGACTTACTATAATGACGACATCGACTTCTCCTATCTTTCCGGTTGTTCTAACGGCGGTCGCGCGGCACTCATGGAAGTGACCCGTTTCCCGACAGACTATGACGGGGTCATTGCTGGCGCCCCCCTGCAGAGCTTTAGCGAGTTCATGCCCTGGGGAATCTCCATCGCCCGTGCGATGCAGACTGACCCACTCACCAAAGCGTCACTGGATGTCCTGGCCGAGAACTCAGCATCGGCCTGCGATAAACTCGATGGCGTGACAGATGGCGTGATTAACGATCCCCGTCTCTGTACTGAGGAACGGCTTAATCTGGATGCCTTAACCTGCAATGGTCCCGCTGCAGACAATTGCCTCACCGCCGGTCAGTTAGAGACCGCAAAGGTGATTTACCGCCCCCTCAAAGATGACGCTGGCAACATCGTCGCGCCAGGTGTTGAGCCGGGCGCAGAGAATGCAGGCGACTGGGCTTTCTGGATTATGCCGAATCAAATGTTTGGCGGTCTCTCTCCCGTCGGACTGCAATTTAGCGCCGTCAGCCGCCTCATGCGGCACTATCCGTCATTCGACATTGACCAGTTTGACCCCGCAAACGATGTAGCTCAGCTTAAACGCGAACTGGCCCCTCTGAATGCAGATGATCCTGATTTATCCGCCTTCAAAGCCAATGGCGGCAAGCTAATCGTCTACCAGGGTTGGAATGATTTTCCACTACGACCACAACGTGCGATCGACCATCTCCATCAGGTAGAAGCAGCCGCTGGCGGACCCGTCGACGATTTCTATCGCTTGTTTATGGTGCCTGGCATGACCCATTGCCGGGGGGGGCCCGGCGCCTGGCAGACCGATTATGTAACGTCGCTTGCGGCGTGGCGCGAAGACGGTATCGAGCCAGATCGTCTCATCGGTACGCAAACCGGTACGCAGGCAGACACCGTGTATTTGTCGCCCACGAATAATAGACAACCAGGAAAAGCTTTCACGCGACCACAGTGCGTGTATCCGCAACTCGCGCAGTATGATGGTAGCGGTGACCAATCGGATGCCGCCAATTACGTTTGCGAGTAATTCTATGAGAAGACAAGAATGACGACTTGGCATTTTGAGCGAGCAAATTCGAGGTCGACATTAAAACCGCCGACCTTGCAGAGACAGCGACAGTTTCAATCCTCGGCAGGCCTCTACCTGTAAGGAACGACAACTCATGCGCAAACTGCTGATTGCGGCAGCTGTTTTAGTCTCATTGCCTTTCATCCTGTTTATGCTGGCGTGGCTATATCCCAGACCAGTCGATACCACCCCATCCTGGGTTTTTGATGGCGACGGTACGGAGATCAATTATTGTCAGCTGCCGCTACTTGATAGCTCCGGCGCGACGTCAAAAGACATCCCGCAGGCCTTCACCCCGGGCTGCGGTTACACGGTCTTCCCAAAACCCATTCTTAAGGGCTGCACTGAACCCCTGCCCGCAGGCGCACAGGACATTCGCGGTCTGTGGCAGAGCATTGACCCGCGCATGCCGGATCATGTCGAGCGAATTGAACAATGCGGTAATCGCGTTGTCGTGACTGCCTTTGGACTCATTCACGATCATTCAGCGGATATGCTATCGAACGATGTCGCGCCCCGACAGATAGGCCCTTGGCTGTTTTGTCTGCGCATGTCTCAAGCTACAGCAGTGTGGCAAGATAATCAGTTACACCAAAAGCTATTTGGTGGCCCCACTGTGGTGAAGCGCTACATCGAAGACGGCGTGTACAAGTGGGAGTATCCGGGCAACGGTACGCTTAAGATGAGACGTATCTGCAAACTACCGGAACATGCAAAAACGTCTCCCGACCGCAGCCACGCACTCTAGAAACCCAGCCACGCACGTCGATCCTAAAATTTACCAAGGAAGTCGCGCTTTCCAATCACAACGCCGTTGTCCCGCAAGATGTTGTACGCCGTCGTCACGTGAAAGAAGAAGTTCGGCACCGCGAAATTCGATAGGTAGCTAATGCCGGTGAAATGGGTTGGCTCGGGCCCTAACGTCAACTCGATCGATTTGTTCTCGGCACCAATAAAATCATCGGGTGCAAAACCAGAGAGATATTCAACGGCTTTACCCAGGCGTTCATGCACTTGCGCAAAGGTCTTCTCGTCATCCTCCCAAGAAGGCGCCTCAACACCGGTAAGACGCGCCGCTGCACCCTTTGCTGTATCGGTGGCAGTACGAATCTGGAATACAAACGGTCGCATATTCGGATGTAAACGAGCCTGGATCAAAGTCGCAGGGTGAAGGGAATCGTCAGCCTCTGCGTGAGCCTCTGCTATGGCGACTATGGCATCGAGGTTCCGGAGTGCGCGGAGCATCGGCACGATCGAAAGCTCGTAGAGAAGGTTCGACATGAAGGTCCTAATTTATGTAATGCACAGCCAAGGTAACACATGCATCTCGGTTACTTCCAAGTGGCACAAAGCCACCTCTAAACCGAGTGATTTACTGGCAATACGAGTGTTTGAACTATTGGTTCGTCCTCGGTCAGGCGAGCCAGAATATACGTAGCTTTCAGGGGCCATATAATTCGGAGGCAAGCAAAATTCGATTGGAGCGACGCCCGATACAGATACTGATGAGTGAAAATTCGCGTCGGTCAAACGCTGAGCAACTTTCTATTTGCGACGCTGTAATCACACCCCAGCTTGCGAATGACCAGAGGCGGCCATCGATGGTGCTTGTAACTGTGGTTCATCCTGACAGGCTGCCAGAGGAGCGATTAACATGTCAGTACCAGCTGGAGGGCTCACCCAGCTGGTAGGCGTTTAGGGTGGGTGAGGTTGAGGCTATATGCGCTCGATAATGATCGCCGGCGCCATACCGCCCGCGGCACACATAGTGATCAAACCATAACGCCCACCACTGCGTTCGAGCTCATCGAGCGCGGTGCCAATCAATACCGAACCGGTGGCTCCGATCGGGTGGCCTAAGGCCATCGCGCCGCCGTTGATGTTCACTTTTTCGCGATCCAGATTCAGATCACGGATAAACTTTTCCGCCACCACTGAGAACGCCTCGTTGATTTCATACACATCAATGTCATCAGTGCTCAGGCCGGCTTTTTCGAGCACTTTTTTTGCCGCCGGTACCGGCGCGTTTAGCATCAGAGTAGGACAGTCACCCATGTTGGCTGTGGCCACAACCCGCGCACGGGGCTGTAAGCCATGCTTTTCCGCGTAGTCGGCAGAAGCCAGCAGCAGGGCGGCCGCACCATCTACCACGCCGGACGAATTACCTGCGTGGTGCACGTGGCTGATCTTGCCTTCCAGTTGCGGATAAACCTTGGTGATCAGACTGCCGTAGGTGTTGCCGGCGCCGTCGACTTGCAGATCAGCGAACAGGTTGAAGACCGTTTTCAAGTCACCCAGAGTGTCCATGGTGGTGCCAGGACGGGGAAATTCTTCACGGTCCAGCGCCAGAGTGCCGTCTTCGTTGTACACCGGGATCAAAGCGCGGCTAAAACGACCCTCCTCCATTGCTCGCTGGGCACGCTCCTGGCTTACATATGCCAGCCGGTCTACCGCCTCACGGTCGATCCCTTCTAACGTAGCAATGGCGTCGGCGCACACACCTTGTTGGCTTTGCGGGTGCAGCTCACGCAGTGTCAGATTGCCGGCATCAAGCATCGTTGGGTTTTCCGGGTCGGCGGTGGCCGCGGTATAGCTCATCATTTCAGTGCCACCGGCAATCACCAGGTCTTCCATGCCTGACATGACCTGGGCGGCCGCAAGCGCCACGGACGTGATGCCAGAACCGCAAAAGCGGTCCAACGTGACCCCTGAGGCTTTGACGTCATAGCCGGCGGCCAGTGCCGCCATACGGCCCATGTCGCCGCCTTGTGATCCGCGCTGGGAACTGGTGCCCCAGATAATGTCGTCGACTGCATCAGTTTCAATCGGGTTACGTTCAGCCAGCGCTTTAAGCACCGTAGCCGCCAGGTGTTGCGGGTGCAGGTGGGCAAGCGCACCTTTGCCTTGTTTACCAATACCACGCGGCGTACGACAAGCGTCGATAATGTATGCTTCAGCCATTGAAGGGCTCTCCTTTATTTATTAGGCGCGATTATTAGGCGCAATAGGCGTTCGGTTAGGTCTGATGGAAAAACCATTCAGGTCGACAGACTAGTAAGCGTAAGCTTGGCTTGTTTCTGCTGGCAGGTCAAAGGACGCGCGCAGGTATCAACAGGCCTGTCTGCGTTGTCTGTGTGCATTTTTCGACAGGGTGGTAGGCTATGTTTTCCGAATGCCCCCCTGATGGCGGGCACTATTCCAGAGAGCTAAACCATGCTGCCAGATCTCCCTTTTGACCCCGCCTGCGTATTGATCGATGGAACATGGCGGCGGACCACAGAAACAATCGCCGTCAGCGATCCATCCTGCGGAAAAATATTGGCCACAATTGCCCGAGGTAGCGCCCGCAACATCGACCAGGCTGTAGCTGCTGCGACCCGCGCTCGCGACGGTGACTGGGGCCGCACGCCGGCCTTGGAGCGAGGGCGCATCCTGAACCGGCTTAGCGCATTGATCACGGACCACGTGGATGCGCTGGCGCGAACCGAGGCTTTGGATGTCGGCAAACCTTTGTCACAAGCCCGTGCCGACGCCATGGCGTTGGCCCGCTACTGTGAATTCTATGGCGGCGCAGCCGACAAGTTGATGGGGCAAACCATTCCCTACCTCGAGGGCTATACCGTTTACGCCATGCGCGAACCCCATGGCGTCACCGGGCATATCGTGCCGTGGAACTACCCCATGCAGATCATTGGCCGATCGGTTGGAGCCGCTTTGGCTGCAGGCAACGCCTGTGTCTTGAAACCAGCAGAGGATGCCTGTCTGACCGCACTGTGGTTCGCTCATCTGGCCCAAGAGGCTGGGTTGCCAGACGGCGCACTCAACGTCGTCCCCGGTTATGGTGGCGAAGCCGGGGCGGCGCTCTCTGCTCATCCCGGCATTCAACACCTCAGCTTTACCGGCTCGGTCGCCACCGGGCGCGCGGTACAAATAGCAGCCGGCGCAAACGTCGTACCAGTGACGTTGGAATTGGGCGGCAAATCCCCACAGATCGTATTTGACGATGCCGATCTTGACGCAGCGCTGCCGTTTCTTGTTGCGGCAGGATTGCAGAACGCAGGCCAGACCTGTTCGGCTGCGTCGCGGATCCTGGTCCAACGGGGCGTATATGATCAGGTAGCGCAAGCCATGGCCACAGCATACCGCACGCTACGGGGAGGCCCTGCATTGGACAATCCCGATATCGGTCCGCTGATCTCAGCGGCCCAAAAAGATCGGGTGCAGGAACATCTGAACCAGGCCAAAGGGCTGACAATGCTCGCAGAGGGTGTACTGCCGGACAATCTGCCAGCAGGTGGGCATTACATGGCGCCGCGACTCTATGGCATGGTTCCGCCCGATCACCCCCTGGCTCAGGAGGAAATTTTTGGCCCCGTACAGGTTCTTATCCGATTCGATGACGAGGCCGACGCTTGTCGCATCGCTAACGGTACGGCCTATGGCCTTGTTGCTGGAATTTGGACACAAGACGGTGGCCGGCAGATGCGGCTGGCCCGGGATCTGCGCGCCGGCCAGGTGTTCATCAACAACTACGGTGCTGGTGGTGGGGTCGAGTTGCCATTTGGAGGGCACGGTCTGTCCGGGCATGGCCGCGAAAAAGGCTTTGAGGCGCTAATGGGCTTTACCACGCTGAAGACAGTTGCGGCCCGACACGGTTAGTCAGAAAAACCGCACGATTGACAAGCAAGCCGGAGATCATAACCGGCGCAGGCAACGCAATGGAGCGCCACCTATCAGTGCCCCGCAAGACGCAATCTTAGTCGGGCGATCAAGTCATAGCCAAGCGAGAAAATCCTGGGGGGTAACTACCATGAGAGTAGTACCATGACAGCACGGATGCGTGCGTTCGTAGCTGACTTTGCCGTCGATGTTCGTCGTGAGCCACTCCAGGCAAATGGCAGCACACGTGACGTTGCGACACAGACGTTTAAGACGCAGCTGCTGCAATCATGGCAGGGTATTTTGGCCAGATTCAGGGCACGCGTAATCATGCGTTCAACCGTTTCGAAAACCACTCGCGAAATTGAAACAGCGCCTTGCCGATCAGCGGGGCGGGGTCGGACAGCCGGTAGGGGTTACCGACACGGTCGCCGCGTAACTCATTGCAGATCTGCGCCGGCAAAGCGATGAGGGAATCTCCGCGCCGGAAGGCAGCCACGATCGCGTCGTATACATGATCGGGTTCCAATACGTTACGCCTTCGGGATAGGCCGGTGTGGTCGATTCCGGCAACTCCAGACCCATGGCAGCCTGGCACGAGATGAATGGTAAATTTACACCGCACGCGATCGCGAACTCGACTGAGCCAGAAAATCGCGCATTGACTTCGATCAACCAAGCTTGGCCGGTTCTGGAATCGATTTTGAACTCAACTTCAGCCAGACCCTGCCAGCGTAGTCGGGTAAACATCGGAAGGATCAATTGCAACAAATCGATACGATGAACGCTGACGGCAGCCCCGGCAATGCCGACGCCCGCTGGTTGCAGACGCGTCTTCTGCAGCCCAAAGTGTCCAACGAGTCTGCTGTTACTGTCAAAAACGAGTTGTATTGCGATATTGCCACCATCGGGACCCGGCACAAACTCCGATATCAGTGCCTCGCCGAAGCGACCCTCTATATCTTCTATTAACCGGTCCAGCTCGTCGGCATTTGAGACAATCGATACGCCCTTGCCGCCGCCGAGATTATCTCTTGGTTTAACGACAACAGCCTCAAAGAACCCGCTTCGAAGTGACTTTTTGGCGCTGTCGACATCAAGTAACTCCGGTGTCCGAATTGCGCTTTGCTTGCATTGCTCGAAAATCAGACGTTTGTCATTTACGGCTCTAAACGCGTCGAAATCAGGGACCAGCACGTTTGTTGATTGAGACAGTATCTCTTTCGCCTGGCTGCACTCGGCTGCACCAACACACGGCAACAAGACATCTGGTTTGTGCTTATCTATGACCCCGAGAACGCTTTTAACAAACTCAGACGAATCGTTAGGAGCGATCTTTTCGTAGGGTGGTGCGCAGCTGCTGTGTAGATCGAACGGGAGTCGCCGCGCGTCTGCGCCGATAACTTCCGCTCCTTCACTATGTAGCGTGCGCATAATAGCGAGAGCGGAGTTTACTGTGCAGTTCGTGATAAGAACTTTCATCTTCGCCTGTTTGAGCTCGGATGAAGTGCGCCACGAAACTTCTTTCTCATCGCGCGACGTATACGCTGCAGTCATCTCCCCATTGGGTCCCGAGATCCTTGAGAAAATCAGTCCTAAAGTGAGAATAAGGATTGCTCTTACGAACGTCGTGTCGCGGCAACGGCTCTAACAATTGACTCTACTCGGTTCCGACAAGTCATATGATGGCACTGTCTGATGCGCGAAAACGCAAAGCGTCGGTCCCTGACGGCCCAGGCCGAGGACCTTGCGAGCGACCGCTGTCACGAAACCCAAGTCGCCAAGATCGTCGCTGAGGACGGCACCAATTTAGGTAGGTTAGATGAAATCTATAATTCAGACTGCAGATGCAACGAATACCGTGACTACGGTATAACTTATTCCAACAGCAGCCTGTGGGATCAGTACTTCGACTATGGAGACAGCTATCCCGGTAATTCGGCGTTCAACGAGTAAGCTTCAGAGCCACCTGTTCTGCTCAGGCTGACCCGATCGGACGTCTAACCGTCATAGATTATGCATTTGAAGCGATTGATCCCACGACGGTCGCAAACGATTGCGGATGGAGCGGCGTTGAGGACATCCTTAGGTCGTCCTTGAGCCCTTCGAAGGGATCACGTAAGTTAACGTCGCCCATGTGACGTTAGCCGGCAGCAAGCGCCTCGACCCTGGATACTTCCAGCACCCCGTCCGCTATCAGCTTCTCGATCTCGCTCGCATCCATCTCGAGCAATTCGCGGCAAATCTCGACGGTATGCTCGCCCAAGCGTGGAGCCTGAAACGTGCTGGGTGCGCCCATGCCTGAAGCACGAAATGCCGGCCCTTCGAACGCGGTACGTCCCAGGTCCTGCTGCTCAATCCAGAGCGGAAAGCCGCGTTCGATAAGATGCGTATCATCTAGCAATTCGCCGCCGGTCAGCATTGGTCCCGCTGGAACGCGTGCTGCCTGCAGAGTCTGCGTCAGTTCAATCTTGTTAGACCTTGCCGTCCACTCAGCAATATGCAGGTCGATCGCGGAAGCGTCAGCTTGGCGGCCAGCAACATCTGTATAGGCTGGCGGCGTCGCCCAGTCCGGTGTACCCATAGCTGTGACCAAACGCTGCCAATCCGTGTCGCTGCGGCAGCTGATCACAATCCACTGCTGCTCTCCGGCACACGGATACACGCCCCACGGTGCCCCCATGTCTGAGCGATTACCTGCAGCCACAACCGAGCCAGGCTCCAACGCTGTTTTCATTAACAAGTCGCCCATGAGACCCGTGACTGCCTCTACCTGAGCTACCTCGCTGTGTGCGCCGACATCCGTGCGCCCGCGCAGGACGAGGCACGCCGCTGCCGCGGTTGCGGTCAGCCGCCCGGCAAGGTGATCTGGAAAAATCACCGTGCTGCCTGCGGGCGCCTCTGCATTTGCGTAGTTCCACAGATGCACCAGACCTGCTAGCGGCTGTGCAGACGGACCATACCCAATCCACTGCGACCATGCACCGTGATGTCCAAGAAGCTGGCTCGATACCATTACGCAACGCGGGTTCAGCGATTTTACAATGTCGTAACCGAGACCGAGCGCATCCATTGTGCCGGTCGAGTTGTTTTCGATAATGACATCGGCTTTGGCGATCAGTTTATGCAGCACCTGGCGCCCGCCCTCCGTTTTGACGTTGACCCCAAATCCACGCTTCGTACGGCTCGAGGAGGCGAACTGGGCGGACATCTCGGCGCCGGTGAGCACCCGAATGAAGTCGGGATACGTCCGCGATTCGATCTTGATGACATCCGCCCCGAATTCCGCGAGCAAGCGGCTTCCTTCTACGCCAACGCCTCCAATCCCGAAGTCGAGCACTCGCACGCCAGCGAGAGGCAGCGTAGCAGCGCTTGCCTGCGCAGGCTCGGGGCGAGGCTCGGCCTCAGCCGCATTCAGCATCATTTCGGTATGGTTACCCACGGACGGCGCGCCATGCCGAAAACCCTGACGTACTCCGTCGATCGAGAAAAAGCCGGCGGCTGTCGGCGCCTCGATTTCCGGCGCAACTTCGACGTTCACAAACGTGTCGCGGGAAGCAAAGTGCGCGTTTTCGAGCACTTCTTCAGGCTTTAGTACGGGCGTGCACGCGATGCCGCGACGTTGAGCTTCGAACGCGACTTCGTCCCGATCCATGCCGGCGAGGTGCGCTTCAAACAATGGATTGATGATGTCGGAGTTCTGTAAGCGCTGCGCATAAGCGTCCCAAAACGGATCCTGGAATAATTCCGGTTCGCCGATCCACGCCCGCATCGCATGCCACTGCCGCGGACTGAGCACGAGAAGCCGCACGTGGCCATCGCGACAACGAAAGATGGAGTACGCGCCAGACCCGGCACGCAGTTCCAGAAGGTCGTTTCCCTGGGCACGCGCAAAGCCAGCCGTTGCCATCGACCAGTCGGCCGCCTGCGCGATAGACTCGAATACCGATACGTCGATGTGTTGGCCACTTCCAGACGCTACTTGCTGCAAGCGTGCCAGAAGAGACGCATACGTCGCCATAACGGCTGCTGTCTCGTACGCAATCGGCACAGGCGGCAGCAAAGGCTCGCGTTCGGGTACACCTGCTTTGAACAACACGCCTCCCATCGCTTCCATGACGGCGTCGGTGGCGACCCAATCACGATACGGCCCCGTAAGCCCGAAATTCGATATCGAAGTGAGCACCAGGTGAGGATGACGAGCGCACAATGCGGCGTTGTCGAGACCAAGATCGGCACGTGCCCCGTAGCCGCCGGACTCCACCAGTATGTCAGTCCCTCGAAGCAGGATCTGAAATCGGGCGCGGTCTGCGTCACTCGAGAGGTCCAACGCGACACCGCTCTTATTAAAATTTCGGTAAGCAAAAGAAAGGCTTTCCTCGCGGTGAAGGGGCGGTAACGCGCGCGAATTCGACCCGGTCGCAGGTTCCACACGCACGACATCGGCGCCGAAGTCGCCAAGTAGGCGCGCGCACATCTCCCCGAGTCCATCCGTTAAGTCGACAACCCGCACACCCTTGAGCGGGGAAATCTCCGCCATTGCAAACCCTCCGCTTATGCAGGAAAGTCTATCAGCATAGGGCTTAACGGGACAGGCGCGTTAGCGCTCACTACCTGGTAGGCGGGTGGCACACGAACTACGGCACCACAAACCCACTCTTGCAGGCGAACCGGCGGGTCCGGTGTGAGCAATCGAACGAACAGGTGTGATCCAGATCCTGTCTGTCCCGTTCATAATAGGGCGTCCACTAGGCGCTCCTGATGATCCTGCGTTCCAGCACCAGGAGCTTGATGCGTCTCTTGGCTTGCTAAACCGAACTGATGGGCCCGTCTTTGCAGAGTTCGAAGAGGACGCCCCCGCTGTGGAGGAAATCCCTCCGTGGGTGTGCCCGGTGTCCTTTGCGCAGGCCAGCGATGAAAGTGACTTGGTAGAAACGGTGATGAGTGAAATTCAACTTCTCACCCCGTGGTATGAGAAGGGTATTACAGAGCGAGGCGCCTCGAGTTTCGGCGTCGCGGATATGGAACTTGAAGATGTTGTTAGATTTCTGGCCGATTTTGCCAAAGGCGAGGCGCCGTCGGCGGAAGAAATACCGATCGAAGATATGCTAATGCGCGCCGCGGAAGATCTAAAAGCCTTTTACAACGAGTCTGCTGTGAGCCAACCGGGCAATCCCAGCGCCAAGGATATTGAAGACTGGTATTGGGGCGAGACCGAGGCCGGGGAAATGATTCGTCAGATCAAGAAGTCATTCATTGATGCTCCGGATTCCTCAGATACTGCGCAGGCAAGAACAAAGTTCGCGGCTGGATTCCTGTTAGTGCCGGGCAGTCAAGTGTTCAGAGACGCCTGAACCATAGGCGACGGCTAGTCGAGGTGCTGTGGCGTAGCGTCTTTGTGTTGGACTCTTCGTGTTGGACTCTTCGTGTTCCAAGCGAGTTTCAAAAAGGATCAGGCGCATTCGGGAACTGATCGTATATCTCGATTAGGCCGGGGGTCACCTTGGCCGCCCACGCAACGGGCCGTTTTTCATCGCCCTCACGCGCCAGAGCAAATGTTTTGGGTCTGAGAAACCAACCGTGTGCCAGGAGCATAAGCAGGAACTGATACCAGGACTTACTTTTTTCACCAAGCACAGGGTTTTTATCAAGTTCGGCGTCGTGTTCGCTATCCATAGCAGCCTTGATCTTGTCCCAGGCATAAGCCGCTTCCGGTCGTGGGCCGGCGCCGCTCATGTTGCTGTGTTTGGCTACACACCGCCACCGGTATAGCACGCGGCCGGACTTGTGAACTGAGCGCACTGCAGGTTGGAAAAACCCTTTGGGATGGACATCCCTGAAGCCCATGTTCTTGTCACCAGGAATTGTGTTGTAAAAAACGTCTACCAATCCGCGCTCCGCACAATCATCGCGAATCTCGTGATGGGGATCACCGATAGCAACAAACTGAATTCCGCAGCTCTCTTGTGCCTCTGTAGCGAGCGTTTGCGGTTCACTGGTGATGGCAAACACCTCGCCACCGGCGGCGCGAATCTGCTCTAGCACTCCGGAATCAACGTAGCTTCGTAACTCGAAGCTGCACGGTCGTCACCACAGACCGCGACAATAAAGAAGCACCACAAATTCGTGTTTCTGTCGTTGCTTATCAAGCCAGCCTTTACGAACTCCCTACGGAGGATCAAGCAGCAGCGGGATCGCAGGCGCCGCTTGCTCAACAAAATCGAATTGGTATGTATCGCCACTAGCGGTCACACGCACTTGTTCGCGGATGCATATTTCACCGTCACATAGAATGAGGCCAAGCTCGCAGGGTTCTGCGACGTTTACGCCTTCATCAACGTCAACCACACCAGTGAGTTCATAGTTGGTTGAACGCTGGTTGTTAACCTACATCAAGGCCGCATCGGTGGCTGGCACAAGTTGTGTCGGAATATTGTCAGGCGGATCCATTATCGTGCGCCTGCTCTGGTGGGTTTTTTAAAATGGAGGAAACTATCGCCATGGGACCAGTGTCACAGACTGTTAGCAGACGGTCAAAACGTTAGATTCAAGCGTCGTGACCCTCGCAGTTCGGCCGCGAAGCCGACATACCAGCAGGATTAGATGCGAGGAACTAG
>JAQWQN010000168.1 GCA_029244465.1 Pseudomonadales bacterium | reverse complement strand
GGTTACGCAAGTCTTTTTCTGGGGTTGTCTCGTTGCTCTTGGCGGCACGCCGGTAGCCGTGCTTGGCTGGGCCATGATTCCGGACACAGTGGAATATGCTGAGCATCGGCATGGTACGCGCGCGGATGGTATGATTTTCTCTACGGCGAGTTTTTTTCAAAAGCTCGCCAAAACAATCGGCGGCGCGGGTGTTGCACTTATTCTTGGGTTTGCTGGTTATCAAGCCAATCAAGAGCAGACGCCGGAAGCACTAGCGGCTATCCACGGCGTGCTGACATTGGTGCCGATCGGGATAATGCTGGTGTTGATCGTCCTCACTAAGATCTACGCACTAGACAAACAAACCCACACCGAATTAGTGCAAGCACTGAAGCCTGCCTAACGCGTCGAAAAATCCCGGTTCAGTGCTTCACCTCAGCGGCGTCGCCCCATGCTTGGCGGAGCGAGTCGATGCTGAATCCTGGTTGTTGGGCCGCGTTGATGATGACCGCTTCGCGCTCAGCGATTTGCTGTGCCGCATCCAGAACTTGATCTGCAACAGTCCAGGGAATCACTACAGCACCGTGTTGGTCGGCATGGATCAGTTCGTCTGAAACGACGCGCATACCGGCAACGGAGATCGGCGCACCGTAGCCGACAACATGCACGTACGCATGAGAAGGTCCGACGCGGTCCGCCATCATTTGAAAGCCATCGGCGATGTCAGGTAGATCGCGGACACTACCGTCGGTGATGACGCCCAGTGCACCCAGACCCTTGTGGATGTTTGAGTTTACTTCGCCCCAGTAAGATCCATAACCCCGTTGTGCATCGTCCAAATCTTGAATGACGATGATGCTCGGTTTCGGTCCTTCATCGATATAAGCGTAGTAGCCATCGTTCATGGCGCCGGCGTCCTTACCCTTTAAATGAGATGGATGCGCCGAGCGAATGGCTGCTGTCCGTGCAATACCCACCATCGGGGGTAGTTCAGGGCGGGTGCAGACAAGCGGTTGTGTCGTAAAGCCGTAACCGCGTCGCTCGGGTATCAAAAGCTCTAATGCGTTGCACACGGTTGGGGTATCGATCGATTGTAAGTCTGCGATTAATTCATCGGTCAGTTCAGTCATTAAGTCTCTCCCGCTTTGGACAAGGTCTCGTCTAGAGATATACGCATCTCGGTTTGGTGATCTTCTCCTAACCAAGACAGAAGAAGCAACTTGGTTGCCATGGCAACGGCGACTGGCTGATCAAACATCAGGTGATGATAGGTACCAGGAACCGTGATGGTTGGTAAATAGCCGCCTGTTATCTCACGCATATGTGCCGCGAAGTACGCTCCTTCATCCTCGCTTTTCTCGCCGAGCATGAGGCCCGTTTTGCAGGTCAGTCGGGCGTATTTGTCGCGTTGATCTTTGCCCATTGCCAGGTGGTCGAAAAGCGCCGGGTCAAACTTCCAGGTCCAACCACCCTTGACTGCCTTGAGTCCGTATTCGGCCATTTGTCGCAGTACCGCAGGGTGCACGCCCGGTTGCTCTGGGATAAAACGAAAGCGACCCAGTGCAGTGCGTTTGTCCTCGTAAATCCTGAGCTTGCGCCCTGGTTCGACACCTTCACGTTCAATGCGCATACCCCACTCGATGTATTCTTCCGGCGGTCCGGTGGTGAAATCCATAAACAAGATTCCGCCCAGCTGCTGGTGAAAGTGATGGCCAACCTCTAAGGCGACCCAACCGCCAAAGCTATGTCCAACGACATAAGGTCGGGGACCAAGCTGCGCCGCAGCACACACCGCCCAAACTTCCTGCGCAAATAGTTCTCCGGAATACCGCTCTCGCCAATCGCTGTCACCGTTGCCCGATAGGTCGATGGCAACACAGCGAAATTCATCGGCCAAGAAGGGGGCTGTGAAACGCCACCACTCAAGATGAGCATTGCTACCGTGTATGAAGACGATGCCGGGTTTGCCGACTTCTCCCCAGGTCTCGTACACAATATTCGCGCCGCTGACCGTAACCTCGCCGCGCTGGGAGGGGGTGGATAGGGCGTGCTCGAACCAAAAGGGCAGGTCTGACATATGTGGTGTGTTCAAATCAAACCGCGCACGTTACCATTTTTTGCCTAAGATCGAATCGACTACGTGCTAACTTTCTTCGTGTGACGATCACTGGGCGGGATAAAGAGGTCCGATTATTAGACGGGCTAAAAGACGGGTTAAACGGCGGGTTAAAAGATGGGTACAAGGAGCGGAATATGAAACTAGGTATGCACGCGGGTCCTCAGGACCTGACGATGGATGAGTTGAAACGTCTGTGGCAGACGGGAGACACCAACGGCTTTCATTGGATATCTGTATGGGATCATTTCTATGCAAACCCTTTGGCTGATCGGGGAAATCCGTGTTTCGAAGGTGTGGCTGCAATGGCTGGGTTAGCAGCTTCGACAGAAAACGTTCGTGTTGGCTGTCTCGTCTTTTGTGCGTTGTTTAGAAACCCTGGTGTGTTGGCGAAAGCAGGTGTGACGATCGATCACTTGTCTGGTGGGCGAGCGGATGTGGGCATTGGCGCAGGCTGGTTTGAAGAAGAATTCCGCGAGTTCGGCTATGGTTTTCCGCCACTCGGCAAACGGTTAGATCAACTCGAGGAAGCACTCACCATCGTGCGTGGCCTTTGGGATGGACAAGAGGTTGATTTCAAGGGTGAGTACTACGAAATGCACGGTGCGGTTTCTAGCCCGCAGCCGCTCGGCTTGCGGCTTTGGATTGGTGGGCGTGGCAAGGTTCGCACGGTCGATATCGCTGCGCGATTTGCCGATGGCTTCAACATGCCATATGTGCCCCCGGAAATTGCGGCCGATCGACTCGAACGCTTGGAAAAAGCCTGCGAGAAGCACGGGCGGGACTTTGCCAAGATCGATACGAGTGTCAATTTGGGGTTCTATATGAATTCTGATCGCACACCGGACATCGATCCGAGAGGCGCAATTACGGGCGGTGTGCAGGAAACAATCGATCTGATTGGTAGGTACAAAGATGCCGGTATCCAGGGCATCAATATTGCGTTCCGCCCTCCGGTTGATTGGGACAACCTGCAACGCTATATCGAGGAAGTCATGCCCGTATTTAGCACCGACTAACGTCGAGTACGCACCTGCTCAGTGAATTCAAGCCATTGGCCGCTTTGTGTTTGGAACGGGACCCTAACAGTACACGTTGGTGTGCCTTCCGGTACTCGTGCTGGCTCGTATGTTGCGGCGATCGCAATTGTTTGTTTATTGTCTGGACTGATCGACACGGGCTGGATCTGCTTTGGGCTGAGATGCCATCGTTGGTCTGGAGAGTTGCAGTCGATGAGCGCGGTCACCTCACGTTGCGTCGTGTTGTTTAGATCGAGAGAAAAGGTATAGCGGCCAGGGCTCTCCTGAGGCATGAGTGTTGCCTCGCGACGGACCAGGGATCTGCCAAGGTTAAACAGATCATAGTTGTCGCTGGGATCCACCATGTCTTGCGCGTGCACTGAATCTGCTTCGATGACCGCCACAGAACTCGTGTTGCCGCGAACCGCGATGTGCAAAAAGTGGGCGAAGCCGCCAACTGCTTTGACTTTGTGAGCCATGCGGCCGCCGGCGTTTGTCATGGTGTAGTGCACGCCGTCACGTTCGAAATGATGTAAGTGGTGGTGGTGGCCGTAGATCACTTGCTGCACACCGCCCTGGATAAATAACTGATGCAACACGGCGGCGTTTTTCATTTGCATTGGCGGACGATGCATAAATACGAACTTATGCTGCGCATCTGATTTGGCCAAGATGGCGCTCATCCACTGCAGCTGTTCGTCGCTAACGCTTGCTGGGGCTTCTTTGCTATCGCTGTTAAGGCCGATAAACAATGCATTCTTGTACGTGAAACTGAAATAAAGCGGTCCCCAGGTGTCCTCAAAGATGCGTTCCAAGCCAGCGTCTGGCTGTTTGTTGCCACCGTACACATCATGGTTGCCGGCAATCGCGTAGTACGGGATATCTGCAATCGGGGAAATTTGCTGTTGAAAGCGCCGCCACTCTGCTTGAATCAGGCCGAGGTCACTGTCATACCCATCGATGAGGTCGCCAACTTGGATAACGAAGGCAGGATAGAGTCGCCTGACTTGATCAATCATGCGATTGAACCCCGTGGTGTCATCAAATTGCGCATCGCCCAGTACGATGAAATGAAATTCGTCACTTTCAGTCTGCGGCGCCTGATCGTTGCGTGCCTCGACGGATGACGCTGAAAATAAGAGTAGCAAGGCACACAGATGAAGCCTGTGCGAAAGTCTGAGGATCATTCTGCTGTACATCGTGTGTTCGTCCCTTGAGCCTTGGCGTAGGCTTCCACTTGTCGCCACACCCTGATGGTGTTGCCCCCTAAAATTTTCGCTATGTCTTCTTCGTTGTAACCTCGACCGAGCAGGCCGGTGATCAAGTTTGGGTAAGTTGATACATCCTTGAGTCCGATCGGTAGCGTATCACCGACACCATCGTAGTCCGAGCCGATACCGACCGCATCAATTCCGGCAATCACCACTACTCGGTCAATGTGGTCAAGCACGTCGTCTATGGTGGCGAATGGGTAGGGGTGTCTGTCGTTGTAGTTGTCCATGAAGGCGATGAGTTCTGGGTGGCCTTCTGGAAGGCTTTTTTCTTTTTTCAGTGCCAACGCACGTGTGATTCGGGTCGTTGTCCAATCACGGGCCGCTTGGTGAATGAATGATGAGCCAAAATTGATCTGTATCACCCCGCCGTTTTTAGCGAGCGCGATGATCATGTCGTCACTCATGTTGCGCTGAAAGTCGGGCGTAAAATGGCGAAGTGAGGAATGAGAGGCGAGAGCTGGCACCTGTGACAGCGCCATCACCTGCCAGAACGCCAGGTCGGAGATATGCGAGACATCAATCATGACGCCGAGGCGATTCATTTCAGGAATCAGAGCTTTGCCAAACGAAGAGAGTCCTTGCCATCGTTCGTTGGTGTCATAACTCGAGTCAGAAATGTGGTTGCTTTTCGAGTGTGATAGCGTGATGTATCGAATTCCGCGTTTATAAAAGTGCTCTAAATAGTTGAAATTAGAGGATATTGGTCCACCATTCTCCATGCCAAGTGGCAAGGAGATCAATCCTGACTGTTGCTGACGGAAGAGATCGTCTGAGCAGGTTGCAAGGGCAAATTTGTCAGGGTGGCGCGAGATCAGAGCCTCGACACCATCGATTGCGTCATTTGCAAACTCGTAGGCTTCGCCTGCAGCGTCAACATCGGCGGGTGTATAAATGGACAAGAAGGGCGCATTCAAACCCCCAGATTTCGCGCGTGGATAGTCGAACTCTCCAGACTCGGTGGCGAGCCCGACATCAGCTGGGTCTTTTAACATCCGGTAGGGGACATCCACGTGCGTATCGAGAATCAGGTGCCGTTGCGCAAGCGCTTGAGCCTGCTCGTTGGTGGGCTGCCACATACAGCCGCCAAGCAGGCAACTGATGCACAGAACGAGGGCCACGCAGACGACGGTCGGACGGCAATTGTTTGCGTTAGGCCTGCACTTGTGTTCCGCAGCTGACATATCGGTGGGTCTCCTCGTGATATTTGTGCGACCGTTGGGCTGGTCCTGGTGTACATGGCCAAAGCTGTCGCTATAGCTCTCCATAACGTTGGTCATTAGAGTAAACTGGGGCCTCAGTTTGCAATCTATTTTTTGGAACAATCTATGTCTGTCATCAAGCAAGATGATGTGATCCGGAGCGTGGCAGATGCGCTTCAGTTTATTTCTTACTATCACCCAGTGGATTTCATTCGAGCAATGCGTGGTGCATGGGAGGCAGAAGAATCGCCATCTGCCAAGGCGGCACTGACGCAAGTTTTGGTCAATTCAAGAATGTGTGCGTTGGGCAAACGCCCAATCTGCCAAGATACGGGGATTGTCATTGTGTTTGTGTCGGTCGGCATGGCAGTGCGGTGGGATGCTGAACTGTCGCTCGAGGATATGATTAACGAGGGGGTTCGACAGGGGTACACCCATCCGGACAATGTCCTTCGGGGCTCGGTGCTCAATGATCCGGACGGTGCTCGGACCAATACCAAAGACAATACGCCCGCTGTGATCCACACGCGTATTGTTGCCGGCGACAAAGTCGAGATTGAAGTTGCCGCTAAAGGCGGCGGTAGCGAGGCGAAAGCGAAATTCGCCATGCTGAACCCTTCGGACTCTGTTGTCGATTGGGTCTTGTCAGTGGTGCCATCGATGGGCGCAGGTTGGTGTCCGCCTGGGATCTTGGGTGTTGGCATTGGCGGCACGCCCGAAAAGGCGATGCTGCTCGCAAAGGAAAGCATGATGGATCCGGTTGATATGCATGACCTCAAAGAACGTGGCGCTGATAATCACTTGGAAGAAATGCGCCTGGAGCTGTTTGACAAGGTCAATGCCCTTGGTATCGGTGCGCAAGGGCTGGGTGGCTTAACGACGGTTCTAGATGTGAAGGTCAAAGACTATCCAACGCATGCAGCCAACAAGCCAGTAGCCGTTATCCCCAATTGTTCGGCCACGCGCCACGTGCACTTTGAATTGGACGGTAGTGGCCCGGCAGAGTTTGCACCCCCTGATATGTCGGAATGGCCGGATATTGAGTTTGAGCTTGGGGACGAGGTCAAGCGCGTCAATCTGGATACGATTACGCAGGCCGAAATCGAAACGTGGGCGTCAGGTGAGACCCTGTTGCTCTCAGGAAAAATGTTGACCGGGCGCGATGCAGCGCACAAAAAGCTCGTCGACTTGATTGATCGTGGGGAGCCACTCCCGGTCGACTTTACCAATCGGTTTATCTACTACGTAGGGCCTGTCGATCCTGTCCGGGACGAAGTTGTGGGCCCGGCCGGGCCAACGACAGCAACCCGAATGGACAAGTTCACTCGGACGATGCTCGAGAAAGCGAACCTTGCTGGCATGATCGGTAAGGCAGAGCGGGGTCCGGAAGCGATCGCGGCAATCAGAGACAACAAGGCCGTATCCATGATCGCCGTCGGTGGTGCAGCGTACCTGGTGGCGAAGGCGATTACATCGTCGACCCTACTTGCCTTCCCTGAATTAGGAATGGAAGCAATCTATGAGTTTGAAGTGAAAGATATGCCGGTGACGGTGGGGGTTGACGCGCGTGGCGAGTCGGTCCATATCGAGGGACCGAAGATCTGGTCGCAGAAGATTGCGGAGAGGATTACCGTTGCTGAGATAGATTGAGGCGCAACCGTGACTACGAGAAGAACCGTCATCCAGTCGTTGGCTTTTGGGGCGACCTTTGCTCCGATGTGCGCGATCAACGGGCATGCTGGAACGGTGTCGCCGTTGATCTATTTGTCGCCGTTCAAGGGCAACGGTCAACTCAGTCGATGCCAAGCCGAGGTCTGGTTTGTAGCGGATAAAGCGGATTTTGTTGTCGTCACTGCAGTTGATGCGTGGCGCGCGAAAGCACTAGGGCGCGGGCTCGATACAGCACGCGTTTGGGTCGGAAACGAAGGACAATGGCAACGTTCGAGGGGACGCTATAAGTCGTTACCTTCGCTGCGGACAACCGTTGCGCGCGAAGATAATACGACAGCGCAGGCTCGTTTATTAACCAAGTTTGGGCAGAAGTACGCGGGCGAGTGGGGCGCATGGGGGCCGCGTTTTAAGCGCGGTCTCGCAGACGGGTCCCGTGTCATGCTGCGCTATAAGCCCACTGCTTAGCGTCGCGACAGCGGCTCTAACAAAAGTCAGTCTATAGCGCGTCCAGATAACGTTCGGCATCGAGTGCGGCCATACAGCCAAAGCCGGCACTGGTGATGGCCTGGCGATAAACGTGGTCGGCGACGTCACCGGCTGCGAAGACCCCAGGCACGCTTGTGGCGGTCGCGTTGCCTTCCGTGCCGCTATGGATTCGTATGTAGCCGCCTTCCATATCAAGTTGGCCAGCGAATATGTCGGTATTCGGCGTATGCCCGATGGCGATAAAAACGCCCTGTAGATCAATTTGTTTCTGCTTGCCATCGTTCGCTGCAATGCTCATGCCCGTCACGCCCATATCGTCTCCAAGCACTTCGGAAAGCTGGTGATTCCAAAGCGGTTCAATATTTGCTTTCGCCAGCAGACGATCCTGCAGGATCTTTTCCGCGCGCAGTTCGTCGCGTCGGTGTACTAAATAGACTTTCTTTGTGATGTTGGCGAGGTACAGGGCTTCTTCGACAGCTGTGTTGCCGCCGCCAATGACCGCGACGTCCTGGTTCCGGTAGAAGAATCCATCGCAGGTCGCGCATGCGCTAACACCGCGTCCTTTATAGTTTTCTTCTGACGGCAGGCCAAGGTACTTGGCAGACGCGCCAGTCGCGATGATCAAGGCATCGCAACTGTAGATGGCATTATCTCCGTGTAGCTCGAATCGACCATGCAGGGTCTGCTCGGGAATCTTTGCCGTGTGTATGTGATCGCTAACGACCGAAGCATCGAATCGTTTCACGTGCTCAGCCATTTGCAGCATGAGTTCTGGGCCTTGCAATTCGGCATGTCCACCTGGCCAGTTTTCTACTTCTGTTGTCGTCGTTAGCTGACCACCAACTTCAATGCCGGTAACGAGTGCAGGTCGTAAATTAGCGCGCGCGGCATACAGCGCCGCCGTATAGCCCGCAGGACCTGAGCCAAGTACGATCAGGCGATGGTGGATAGTCTCTGGCATAGGGTGTAGTACCTCTTGAATGACAACACGGTGAAAGGCTACCGAGTTTCAGTGCGCGAACTCTGAGCTGACATTTTAGCCACATCCGCAACTGAGGCAACCAACGCACCATCATATCTGTGCAGAAAGTACGTCTTGGGGTGCTCTATGTGGATCGTAGCGAAGCCACGCTCGACTCGTTGTGAGACGTCGGCTTGCGCAAGCAACACGCTACGTTCGTCGATTTGCCGGTAATCAGGTTTGGCAATGATGGTAACCAATCGGTGATGTGTTTAAATTCAGGCATAACAAATTGGAGATGTGGGTATGGGACGTTTAAAGTTTGGTGGATTTATCGCGCCGCACCACCCGATCGGGGAAAATCCAACCCTGCAGTTACAGCGAGATTTAGAACTTGCGGAGCACTTGGACCGGTTGGGTTACGATGAATTTTGGTGCGGTGAGCACCACTCTACCGGTTGGGAAATTATAGCTAGTCCAGAGCTTTTCCTGGCCGCGGCCGGTGAGCGGACCCACACAATCAAGCTCGGTACGGGTGTTATCTCGCTGCCGTATCACCATCCGTTCAATACGGCACAGCGACTCGTACAGTTGGACCATATGACCCGGGGTCGAGTGATATTTGGATCAGGCCCCGGTGCGTTGCCATCCGATGCGCATACGCTCGGCCTCGATCCAATGATTCTTCGCGATCGTCAAGATGAAGCGATTGGGGTTATTCGTCGCTTGTTGAACGGCGAAGAGCGGTTTTCCTACGAATCCGAATGGTTCACGCTCAACGATGCCCGCCTGCAGTTATTGCCACTGCAAGATGACATGCCATTTGCCGTCGCTTCAATGGTCAGTCCTTCTGGGATGACCCTGGCAGGTAAACACGGTACCGGTGTTCTATCGATCGGTTCGATGTCCACTGCTGGTTTGCAAGCGCTGCCTAATCAGTGGGCCTTTGCCGAAGATTCAGCGGCAAAGAACAGCAATCAGGTGCACAGGGATGATTGGCGTGTCGTGATGTCCTGGCACATTGCCGAGACTAAAGAAGACGCTCAGAAGCAAGCCAAACACGGACTCTTTCGTTGGCATAATGAGTATACCGTCGGCACGCTGATGCGCCCGGGTGCGGAGGTTTATAGTTCACCGGATGCCGCGGTTGAAGAGGTGGCGGTCGAAGGTGGTGGTGCCATTGTGGGTACCCCCGATGATCTGATCAAAGCGATCCGAGAAATGCGTGATTTGACGGGTGGCTTTGGTACCGTCATTGGCTTTGCCCACGACTGGGCGAACCGCGAAGACACGTTACGCAGCTGGGATCTTGTTGCTCGATATGTAATTCCAGAAGTTAACGGCATGCTCGATGGTTATCGAGAATCGCAACGCCATGTAATTGAGAATAGAGAGTCTTTTGACCGCGCTGGGGCCGCTGTGATGGCCAAGATTATGGAGAACGAGAAAGCGGTTGCAGCGATGCAAGAACAAGCGCAGGGACAAACAGCGATGCCGTCACACCATGCCCCAGACCTCAGCGAGCAAACGGGAGGCTAGGATGTTAGCGCAATTGCAAGTTCTGACCCCGGTGACGGCCTTTTGTCTCGTGTTACTGACTGCCTGTAGTGCGCCCGTTGAGACGACCGCACCCAGCCCGCAGGACGTATCGTCAGAGCCAACAACCCCTGTGTCAGTTGTTGTGCGGACAGCGGTGGTGACTGAAGGTACTAACATGGCGGCAACCGTTGTTGGTGAGCAGCGGATCATCAGCTTACAAGGACGATTATTTAGACTGGATGAGTCGGGTCAAGGTGTCGCGCTAACGGATGCCTACTTTGATGCGCGAGAGCCGCAGTTATCTCCGGATGGTTCGACGGTTGTTTTTCATGGCTATCGGAGTGGCAACTGGGATATCTGGGAGCATGATCTCAAGTCTGGATTAACAACTCAGCTCACAAAAGATAGTTATGACGATCGTGAGCCACAGTACGGCGCTGGCGGTGTTGTCTTCAGTTCAGATCGAACCGATACCTATGATATTTGGGCGGTGCAAGAAGGCGAGCTTCGACAAATCACGAATACAGAAGGCAATGCCTATTCTCCTTCTGTCTCGGCGTCTGGCGAACTCGCCTATGTCAGTGCGAGGGCAGGGATCAGTCGAGTGATGATAGGCAATGACCCGGCACGAGAACTGACCTCCCAACTGGGGACGATTTCGGGCGTGCAATGGTCGCCTGACAGCACTCGGATTAGCTATCAGGTGGTGAATGCCGCCGGTGCGGAAATGCGCTTGGTCGATGTTACTTCTGGTGCAGATGAATCACTGACCAGGACCGGTGAGGATGTCTTTCCTTTCCGGGCCAGCTGGCAAGGTGAAGACGTCCTGTTGTACACCTCTGACGGCTTAATACGGTCGTTGAACTTGGCAGACGGGTCAACCACGGAGAATCCATTTACTGTTGAGCTTCAGTTAGCGCGTCACGAATACCAGCGGAAGGTGCGCGACTACGATGCTGAGCAGCCGCGCCAGGCTTTGGGAATCGCGCACCCGGTTGTGAGCAATTCGGGTGCCGAAGTCTATTTTACCGCGCTGGGTGATATATGGGCGCTCGAGGTTGGCGTTAATAATCTAACGCAACTAACGGACAGCAAGTATGCAGAAGGCGGCCTGGCGCTCAAGCCGAACGGCCAAGAGTTGGCTTACGTGGGTGAAGGTGCATCAGGCCTGAGCTTGCAGATCCTGGATCTGTCGACGAGCGAAACTCGATCGATTGATGTCGGCGCGCTCAGTATCGCAAATCCAAGTTGGTCGCCTGACGGCACTCGGATTGCCTTGTTTGTGGATGTGCCGGGCAATCCACTCGGTGGCCAAATTATTGTGGTCGACGCGGTCACGGGTGAAAAATCCTCTGTCTTAAGCCCGATGCCCCAGCAACCCCTGTCGTGGGATGCAAGTGGTGAGCACATTGCCGTAACACGATTGAATACGTACTCGAGCCGCTATCGGGAAGGCATGTATGAACTGATTGTCGCCAAAGTCTCTGCCGGCGCAGAGGCTGAAGTGGCTGCAATCCATCCAGTTGAACATCGTTCGATCGTTTCGGCGGTACTCAAGACGCCAGAAGAAATGACCTATATAGAGGGCGGGGTTCTCTACAAGTTGGGCTTAACTGATGGTTTTACGCCCGTGGAAAAGGCAGTTCAGGTCACAACAGAACTGACCGATATGCCCTCTTGGAGTCCGGATGGTAGGCATCTGGTCTACCTTGCCGGCGATAGATTGAAGTTGTACAGCGAAGTAGATGGTGTCACTCAGGATGTAACGCCGACGTTGAGCTATCAACTTGCGACTCCTGCCGAGCGCTATGTCATTCGCGCCGGGCGAGTCTATACCGGGGAGGGTGATACCTATCTTGAAAATCAAGATATCCATGTTGAGGGGGCCACAATTGTAGCGGTCGCGCCGTCGGATCCGAATATCAAGGCTGACGTGGATGCTTCGCAGTACGCGGTGACGCCAGGACTCTTTGAGATGCATGCGCATATGGGGGATACCTCAGAACGGCAGGGTCGCGTGTGGCTATCGTATGGCGTAACGACTGTCCGCGATCCAGGTTCAAATCCATATGTGGCTAAGGAGCGTCAAGAAGCATGGGATAGTGGCAGACGGATTGGCCCACGGACGCATGTCACTGGCTACCTAACAGATGGTAATCGGGTCTATTACTCGATGGCCGAAGGGATCGTTTCCGACCAGCACTTGGCCATGGCATTGGACCGCGCGGCCAAGTTAGATCTTGATTTCATTAAGACCTATGTTCGCCTGCCTGATCACCTACAGAAAACAGTCGTCGATTTCGCGCACGCGCACGGTATGCCTGTTTCCTCGCATGAGCTTTATCCAGCGGTGGCACATGGGATGGACCACGTCGAACACATCGGTGGCACAAGTCGGCGAGGCTATCAGCCAAAAGTCTCTCGACTGGGCTACAGCTATCAGGATGTCGTTGAACTGCTGTCCGTCGGTGGCATGGGCATGACGGCGACCGCAGTATTGCCCGGTTTTGCCGTGATCGTGAAGGAGGAACCAGATTGGTTTGCCACACCGCAGTTCGATCATTTTTACGGCGAGCGGGCGAAACGTGGCTATGAAATCATGGTGACTCGTTTCGGTAATGGCGCGGCGGCGACCGCGCAAGCAAATGGGAAAATTCTGCGCGCATTGACCGAGCGGGATGCGCTGCTCGTGACTGGTACCGATTCTCCCTTCGTACCCTATGGGGCTGGTTTGCACGCTGAGCTCAGGCTCTATGCGCGAGCGGGGTTAAGCCCGGCGCAGATACTGCACCAAGCGACCATGAAGAGCGCGCAAGCCGCCGGCGTGGCGGCTGAACTTGGTAGTATCGCGGTGGGCAAATTGGCCGACCTTGTGATCGTCGATGGTGATCCGCTCAATGAGATTCGCGACATGGACAACGTCGTAATGACCATCAAGCATGGCTATCGGTATGCGCTTGAAACCCTGTTAGTGGATTAGATCAGCCCGGATGCCGTCATCGAGTTTATCTGCGTTGTCTCGTAACCAAGCTCCGTTAGCACCTCGTGTGTGTGTTGCCCTAGCCGAGGTGGCGGGCGCTGGACGGAGGGTGGTGCCGGGTGCGCCACGTGACTTGCACTAATTGCCCGCGTGTCGCCCGAACCAGAGGGGTCGGGGATGCTAGCAATACTTAGCCGGTGTGTGTTCTGTTGGTCTTCGGCAGCTTCTGCGAGATTCTGAATGGCTGACGCAGGAACTCCTGCGACAGCGAGTGTCTCAAGCCAGTGAGCTGTGGTTTCTGATTTGAAGATCGGTTCAAGCAAGTCATTGAACGCCTGTGTCTGGCTGATGCGAACAGTCGGGTCTTGTCGACCTGCGTAAAAGTCTGGGTGACCAATGGCTTCTAAGAGTGATTGGATTTGCGCTTCTTTTAACGCAATGACTTGTACGTAGCCATCTGAAGATTCGAAAACATTGGCGGTTGGTTGCTTGGTCGGAGAACGGTTGCCAGTAAGATCAGGGAGCGTGCCTGTCGCGAAATAGCCAGTGAGTTGCGGCGCTTGCATCATAAATGCGCTATCCATCATCGAGACGTCAACGCGTTGCCCTTCGCCAGTGAGATGACGGCGAAAAAGCGCGGCGGTAATGGCAAACGCGGCGTTCAACGCTGTGCTCATATCGACTGCGAAAAACCCTGCACGGACGGGACCCGATTCCGGGTGGCCACTGATGCTCATCATGCCGGAGGAGGCTTGGATTGCACCGTCGAAGGCGGCCAGAGTGGACTTTGGTCCAGATTGGCCGTAGCCCGAGATGGAGGCGTAGATCAAATCTGGTTTGATTTGGCGTAGCGCCTCGTAGCCGAACCCAAGCCGCTCGATCGTCCCGGGTTTAAAGTTCTCGACGACTGCATCGGCGGTTTCGACCAGTTTGTGGATGACTTCCTTGGCTTGTGCGTGTTTTAAATCGAGAGTGATAGCGCGTTTGCCGAGGTTGCAAGTGAGAAAAGAAGGCGCCATGCCGTCAGATGAGTCGGACATCAACCCGCGGGTAATATCTCCAACGCCAGGCTGTTCTATTTTAATGACATCTGCACCCAATTGTGCGAGTTGTTGGGTCGCGAAAGGTCCTGCGAGGACCTGCGTGAAATCAATTATTCGCAATCCGGTCAGCGCCTGGCGCGGTGCCGATGCTTGTTCCTGTGCGATTGTTTCTGTACTCATGGCCTGACCATCTCGAATACCCAGAGATTGCCAGAATGCACTTCGGCGAGTGGCTCAGGGATATCTGATTGATCGAGATATTTGCGCCTCGTTTCGCTTAATACGTCTGGCAGAGCCGGATCCTCATGAATGCGAACGAGATTGCGGTGATACAGTTTGCCGTCAATGCGAAGAATGGCTCGGCCGTCGGCCTCTGCTGCAATAGGCCACTGTTTCCAGAGCTTACCGAGCGTCGAATTCATGTAACCGCTGGGGATAAAAATGCGCCCATCGGCAACCATGATCCAGGTGGTGCGGCTGCGCCCGGTTGCGACTAATTCAAATTCGACTTCCTGGCGATCTTTGACGAAGTTCCAATCGGGCTCTGCATCGATGACTTCGCCCGTCGAGAACGCCCCGCCGGGAATCAGAGCCCAGGGACCATCGGCGAAGCTGGCGGCGAACCAGGTGATGCCAACCGTAAGCGATACGAGCGCGATAAGGCCAATAATGAATTTGAGAAGGGATGTGATGAAGCCCATATTGGTTCCTAGGTGCTGAGTATCTATAAGAAGGATGAGATACTCGCCGCTAAACAAGCCGTTGTCGAGTCTCGATGGATCGCTAATAATCGCTCAGTGGCAGGCAAGAGGAGAGAGCGTGCTCGAAAAAATTACAGATTTGGTAGATCAGGTTGCGGCGGCTGCTGACGAGATAGAGTCAGCCCGGCGACTGCCTGATTCGCTGGTTCACGAATTGAAAAAGGCGGGTGCGTTTCGAGCGCTCATGCCGACCAAGTTTGGCGGTCTGGGAGCTGAGTTTGAAGACTATGTCTACATGGTCCAGGCCCTCGCCAAAGCCGATGCCAGTACTGCGTGGTGCGTCAATCAAGCGGCGGTGATCGGCCTCACCTCTTTATGGTTACCAGAGGCGCGCATTCGAGAAATTTGGGCCTCACCCGAGACGTCGATTGCCAACGGCCCACCTTTCAATTGTCTGATTGAGCCAGACGGCGATCAGTTCAAGCTAAACGGTCACTGGGGTTTTTCCAGTGGCTGTCAGCATGCGACTTGGATGCTGGGTGCCGCAAAATATGCCGGTGGGGGGTATCGAATAGCCTATTTTCGACCCGACGATGTTTCATTCAGTGACAACTGGCAGGTTCCTGGTTTGCGTGGTACCGGCAGTTTTGAATTCACGATCTCTGACTTATCCATCGATGCATCGTTGGTCACAGATCTAGCCGCGAGCCCCACGCATTTGTGTGATCTCACCATTACGCCGAGTACCTTATTGTTTGCCGTTAGTTTTGCCTGTGTGGCGCTAGGGGTCGCGCGAGCGACACTCGACGATGTCATTGATCTTGCACAAGGCAAGGTCCCGCGCTGGTCCTCTACTAAAGTTCAAGACGATCCAGACGTGCAGAGATTTGTTGGCAAGGCGACTGCACGATGGCGCAGTGCTGATGCCTATTTGCATCGGACGTTGGAGAACATGTTTCCGGTCATTCGTGATACAGCTGAAGTGACACATGAGCAGCGCAGCGAGCTACGTATGGCTGGGACACACGTGATTCAAGAGTGTGCTGACGTGGTCGATCTGGCTTACAAGATTTCTGGGTCCACTGGCATCTACCAAAATCAAAACCTGCAGCGACGTTTTCAAGATATGCATGTCATCACACAGCACGTGCAAGGGCGTGAAGCCTACTTTGCGTTGCTCGGTCGGCATCAGATGACAGGCCACTATGAAATTGGACCGATGACTTAGGAGGCTATATGGATATCAATGCAGATTTAGATCGAACGGTGTATCAAGATGCGGCTGAATTTGTTTGGCAGCCCTCGCCGCAGCCTGGTGTCGAGCGCGTGATGCTGGATCGGGTTGGAGATGAAGTCGCGGTTGCGACAAGTATTGTTCGCTATGCAGCGGGTGCGACCTTTTTGTCTCATAGCCACGCACTC
>JAQWQN010000120.1 GCA_029244465.1 Pseudomonadales bacterium | reverse complement strand
GACCTTCGACACGCAGGCGCAAGATATCCACAATTTCTTGTCGTGCGCGATCGATTCGAGAAGGCTGTAGGTCTTGCGCGAGCATCGACAAAGAAAGGTCTAACAGGATAATCAGGGTATCTTCCCGTTGTTCCACGTTCTGCGGTAGTTTCTCCCACGCCGGACCTGCCAAACCAATCGGTGCGATGAAGAGAGAGGCGACTAACAAGCTTGAAAACCATTTGCTGCTTCGCGTTTGGGTTACATCTAAAAGCACGCTCAGGAGTTCGGAGTCGATCGCGCCTTCCCAACCGCTACCGGTCTGCGTTCTGCGTAGCCAATACCAGGCAAGCCCAACCGCCGGAATAATGCCAACTAGCCACCAGGGTCGAATGAAGTGGAAGGCTTCAAACACCACGTTTTTGCCAGACGCTAAAGAGTAGGAAGAAGGCGAAAATTACAAGCGCTGCAGATAGCGGCCAATAGTAGAGCGCCTGGATTGGCCGGTAGGTTTCTGGGTCCTGATCGATCGGCTCAAGCTCGTCGATGAGCGCATAAATTTCTTGCAGTTTGGCGGTGTCTTTCGCTCGATAGTACTCACCGTTAGTGACGCTAGCCACTTCCTTTAAGGTGTCTTCATCTAGATCTGCGGATGGGTTTGTCATCCGCCCGAGGCTGCCAAATAAGCTCGGCATACGCATCTCATCCGCGCCAACTCCAACGGTGTAGATTTTGATCTTGTCGAACGCTGCGAGTTCGGCCGCCTTTTGTGGTGCAACTTCGCCAACATTGTTGGCTCCGTCCGTAAGTAAAATAATGACTTTGTCTTCTTGCGGACGAAGCCGCAATCGCTTGACGGCGAGGCCGATGGCATCTCCGATCGCCGTTTTACCCCCGGCGATTCCGACCGGTGCTTCTACCAACAACCGATTTACGCTCGTTAAGTCGAAGGTCAGAGGTGCTTGCAAATAGGCGTTTGTACCGAATAAGACAAGACCCACACGGTCACCTTGGCGAGCCTCGATAAAGTCGCCAACGACAGCTTTGACAACGGTTAGGCGATCAATGAAACGACCGTTTACGGCCATATCTTCGGTGGCCATGCTGCCTGAAATGTCCACCGCAAGCATGAGGTCTCGACCGCTTTGCGGTAGCGAAATAGGCTCTCCGGTCCACTGCGGTCGAGCGGCGGCGATGACTAAGAACAGCCAAGCAAGAACGAGCAGTATCAACCGCCATCGCCGGCCTGATTCTTCTGCTCCCGGTCCGGCTTGCACGGAAGAAAAGGTGTTGATGCTTGGTACAGTGAGTGCAGCTTGCTCTCGTCGGCGTGGGCTAAAAAGCCAACGGATAACAATGGGTAGCGGGAGTAGCACAAAGCACCAGATCCATATCCATTCAATCATGCCGCGACCTCGGAGTTGGCAAGAATTCGGTTGATCGCTTCGGGTAGACCATCGATATTTTCGCTGGGATCAGGACTGAAACGATTGTCGCCAAGCGCTTTGCCCGGCCCACAGGTGAACGCGTCGCTTTTACTGAGTCGGTCTAGTTCGTGGAGCCATCGATCGCCGGAAAGTGGTGCGAAGCGATATTGCTGATATCCGCGCACCAAGACGCGTTTGAGCAACTCGTTACTTAAGTGCAGGTAGGTGGGGATGTCGATCTCCCCGCTCCCGAGAGCGTTGCAGTAGTTTTGATGAATTTTGCGGGCTGCGCGCAACGGAGCGCCGCGTCGCCAAGCGCTCCACATCCGCCAACTTAGCCAAACCAAACATCCGATTAGTGCGCTGGCAAGGACCCACCACCCCGGTGCTGGTGGCCACCAACTAGGGTCAATTGGCGCGTGTACGTCCCGTAGCTGTTGTAGCGGATCGCTTTGCATCTACAACCACTGGACCGAGTCGATTTCTGTTCTATCCGTCGACATAGAAAGGTAGCGCATGGAATCGTGTTGGCAGGCTTGAGTCAATAACGCGGCCCGTTTTTCAAATTGGTCGCGGTACCGTGACCGTAGTGATTGATCCCCTGTATAGAATTGGAGCCTTTCGCTGCCGTCAGTGACTAAGTAGTGGTCTGATGCAGGTAGTTCAAGCTCCATAGGATCAAAAACGTGAACGGCAGTCACCTGATTATGTTTGGCGAGTTGTTGCAAGTGGTCTGCCCAGCCATCGAGAGATCCGGCAAAGTCACTGATGACAAAGACGCGGTAATTGCTTCTCGCCAAGCGTCTAACGCGCAGCATGGCGTCGTGGAGGGTTATCTCGGTATTGGTTTCACGGCTGAGGCTTTGGTTAAGATCTGCGATGTCATTTAGCAGACGTGCAACTGCCTTAGTGGTCCTATATGGCTTGTGTAGTCGCGCTTCTTCGTTGCCGACAACAAGGCCGCCAACTCGATCGCTGGCTGCTAGTGTTTGCCAGGCGATACGGGCTGCGAAATCGGCTACCGCGACAGACTTTAGTCTTACTTTAGAGCCAAAAAACATGTTCTGAGTTTGGTCTACGACAATAAGGGTCGGGCGTTCACGCTCTTCACGAAAGATTTTCGTGTGGGGCTTGTTCATCCGCGCTGTAACACGCCAATCGATACTTCGGATGTCGTCGCCAGGCTGATACGCACGAACTTCCGCGAGATCAACGCCCCGCCCTTTCAGCGTTGAGAGCTTGCTGCCTGCACGATGCCCAACAATGCGCGCGTTTTTTGTGCGGAGTTGTACCGGCGCTGGCAAGAAGCGAAGGGCTAAAAGCTGATCAAGGGTGACGTAAGCGCCTTCGAGGTGTGAGCCCTTGCCTACCATGCGTTGTAACCGTTCTGTATTACCTTCGTTGCCCAACGTGCTTCTCTTTCGTGTGCCTTGTTAATCTGGGTAGCAGGACTCAAGGAACCGGAATCGTTTCAAGTAGCGTATCTATAACTTGATCGGCTGTAATTGCCTGAGCATCTGCTTCAAAGGTCAGAATAAGACGATGCCGTAAAATGTCGTGAGCAACATTTTGCACGTCATCTGGTGTCACGAAGTCGCGTCCTTGTAGCCATGCCAGTGCGCGGGCACAGATATCGAGTGCAATTGTTGCTCGTGGTGACCCGCCATATTCAATCCAAGACGCAACTGATTCTGGCGGCTGTCGAGTTGCCATCGTTAGCGCCACGATGTAGTTCTCCACGGACTCTGCCATGTGCAGATCTAACATTGCCTGCCTAGCGCTGAAAATCTCGCTCTGTGTTACTACGGGTGGCTGGCTAGGGCCTGCAACCCCCGCATTTTCGTTGCGGACCAAATTCAAGATCGCCATTTCAGCGGTTGCATCTGGATAGTCGACCACAACATGCATGAGGAAGCGATCCAGTTGGGCTTCTGGCAGGGGATAGGTACCTTCCTGTTCTATGGGGTTTTGCGTTGCCATGACTAAAAACAAGTCTGCTAGCGGGAATGTCTCGCGGCCAAAACTGATCTGATGTTCCGCCATAGCTTCCAGAAGCGCAGACTGTACTTTAGCTGGAGCTCGGTTTATCTCGTCGGCGAGTATGAGATTGTGGAATATTGGTCCTTTCTGAAACTTGAATGACCCATCTTCAGGTCGATATATTTCAGTGCCGGTTATATCGCTGGGCAGTAAGTCTGGGGTGAATTGGATGCGGTGAAAATCGCCTTCAATCAATTCGGCCAGTTCCTTGATTGCCCGTGTTTTTGCGAGACCTGGCGCGCCTTCCACGAGTAAATGCCCGTCACAAAGGAGCGCCATGATGAGGCGCTCAACTAAGACTTTTTGTCCAATGATTTTTGATTGCAGATATTCCTGCGCTTGGGAGATTGCAGCGTAGGCAGGGTTTGGACTTGTCGTGTTCATACTAAGATCTTTTTGGGCGAGGCGGTATTGTAGCGGCCAAAAGGCTGTCGTCCAGCCGGGTCGAGCGAGCGTTCCTACAAAAAACGAACAAAGGGTCTACATTTACGACAGTCAATAGTGTGAATCGCAGGTCATTGCAAGGCCAGCTCGCAATCAACGGATTGGTATCACGCTGACTACAGGTTGTTTTCGGTGAGATATTACCGCGGACCTCAGGTTTGCGAAAATCGTCAGGGGTGACTGATTGGAGAGCGTGAGCGAGCAAACGATACTAAAATACACATTACATAATATATTAGCACCAAAAAAGTGCATTTTCTGCGCATAGCCATCGGCGCTCGTCTTAAGAGTAGAATATGCACAAAAATGTAGCGTTACCAGGGTCGTTCGAACATAATCGAAGGCACAAATGGGGTATGAGGGTAGCTAGTGCGTAGGATAAAGAATTTGGGAATAAGAACTGATCACAACAATCGTTTATGGGGTCGTATCGGTCTGTTGTTGGTGGTTTCATTATTTTCGACCAGTGTTTATGCCGATGAACTGAATGGGGCCGATACCGCGTGGATTCTCACCGCGACGGCGTTGGTGCTATTCATGACAATTCCGGGATTATCTCTCTTTTATGGTGGGTTGGTCCGATCGAAGAATGTACTCAGTGTATTGATGCAGTGCTTCGCAATTACCTGTGTGGCGTCTCTATTATGGCTACTCGTTGGCTACTCTCTAGCGTTCGGAGATGGCGGTAGCATGAATGCGTTTGTCGGGGGGCTTGAAAATGTGCTGCTGGTTGGTATTGGTGAAGAAACGGTCAGTGGCACGATTCCAGAGAGTTCATTTGCTCTTTTTCAAATGACCTTCGCCATTATCACGCCCGCACTCATCGTTGGTGGCTTCGCCGAACGTATGAAGTTCTCAGCAATCTTGCTCTTTAGTGCTGCGTGGTTGTTGTTAGTTTATGCGCCCATTTGCCATTGGGTCTGGGGTGGTGGTTGGCTAAGCGATTTGGGGGTGATGGATTTCGCTGGTGGAACCGTTGTACATATTACTGCCGGGGTCGCCGCGCTTGTTGTCGCCGTCGTGCTTGGTAATCGTCGAGGTTTCCCCGCCCAAGCGATGCCGCCGCACAATATGCCGCTGACGATGATGGGCGCAGGCATGTTGTGGGTCGGTTGGTTTGGTTTTAATGGTGGGAGTGC